>CAIQJD010000285.1 GCA_903872005.1 uncultured bacterium
TGCGCGCCGCCGGCGTACCCTACACGATCTACCAGCCCACGTTCTTCATGGAGACGCTGCCGCGCCTGGTGCGCGGCCGGCTCGCCGGCATCATCGGAAGCCAGCCGCTCCCGTGGCGCTGGGTCGCGGCCGAGGACTACGCCGGCATGGTATCGCGGGCCTATGCGCTGCCGGCCACGGCCAACAAGACCCTGCACGTTTTCGGCCCGCAAGCCTGGCCCATGCGCCAGGCGCTGCAAACCTACTGCCGCATCGCTCGCACGGAAGCCCGGGTCAGCGCCATCCCGTTTTGGATGGCGTCCCTCTTCGCCCGCGTCACGCGGGACGCGGAGATCGAGGCGGTTTTGCCCTTCTTTCGTTATAGCGAGAGCGTCCCCGAAGCCGGCGACCCGGCCGAGGCCAACGCCTTGTTAGGCGCGCCGATGACCACACTGGAAGCATGGTGCCAGCAGCAGGCGACGCGCCGGTAGATCGTCCTGGTCAGATGCGGATCAAGAAAGACATTGCCCACTCATTTTTGGAGCGGAGGTTTGAGATGAAAGTCACTTTACTCAATGGCAGCCCGGCCGGCGACGGTTTCACAGACGGCGTCGCCACGGCGCTATCAGACGCCGCGCAAGCCCAGGGCGGCGCCATCACGGCCTGGAGCCTGCGGGACGAGACGATCGCGGCCTGCGTGGGTTGCTTCGATTGCTGGATGAAGACTCCCGGCGTGTGCCGCATGAAGGACGTGAACCGGGACATCACCCGGTCGGTGATCCAGAGCGATTTGACGATCTGGGTGACGCCGGTCACCTTCGGGGGTTATTCTTCCGAACTGAAGAAGGCGATGGACCACTTGATCCCGCTGATCATGCCTTTCTTCACGCGGATTGACGGCGAGGTGCATCATCAGCCACGCTATGCCCGCTACCCGGACATTCTGGGCGTAGGCGTGCTGCCGGCGTCACACCCGGCCCAGGAACAGATCTTCCAGACGCTGGTCAGCCGCAACGCCATCAACCTGCACTCGGCGGATCATAGCAGCGTGGTGGTGTATCGCCATCAGACGCCGGCCGCCGCCGTGGACGCGCTTCACAATATGTTGCCCCATGCAAGGAGGATATCCGCATGACGACGCCAAAGACCGCTTTGCTCCTCATCGGCAGCGCCAAGCCAGCCGGCGAAAGCCGATCCGAGGTCCTGGGAACCTACCTGACCCAACGCCTGCAGGCGCGCGGGATCACGACCACGTCCATGCACTTGGCGCGCGCCTTACGCACTGAGGAACGGACGCAGGAGCTTCTATCGGCAGTGGAAACGGCCGATAGCGTCGTCCTGGCCTTCCCATTGTATGTGGATAGCCTGCCCTACCTGGTCACGCGGACGCTGGAGCGGATTGCGGCCAACCGGCCGGCGGGGGCCGGCCGGCCGCGTCCGCTCTTCCTGACTATCGTCAACTGCGGCTTCCCGGAGTCGGCGCACAACGATTCCGCCATAGCGATCTGCCAGCAGTTTGCGGAAGAAGCCGGCTTCACCTGGGCGGGAGGATTGTCCCTGGGCGAAGGCGGCGCGATCCAGAGCAAGCCGCTGGCCGAAGCCGGCGGGATGGTGCGTAACGTTGTGGCCGCGCTGGATCAGGCCGCGGCGGCTCTGGCGGAGGGCAAGCCGGCGCCGGCAGAAGCGATGGCGCGGATGGCGCAACCGTTCATCCCGAAGGGTATGTACGTGATGATGGCGAGCCTCGGTTGGTTGAGCGCGGCGCGGCCGAATCGTACGCTGACCCGGCTCGGCGAGCGACCATTCGAGGCTCGCTGAACGCTCCTACACGGCTTCGCTGAGCCGGCGGAAGTGGTAACCGTAGATGGCGATGGTGATTGCCAATGGGAAGAGCGCCGGCCGGCGGAAGAGCGTCCAGAGGAAGAGCTTCCAGTACTGCACGCGTTCTTTGCCGAGGATGCCCAGACGCCCGATGGAGCGCAGGAAAGCGCGGAAGTAGGTCAGGTCAATCGGCGCCACGATCTTGGGGGCCTTGACCTCGCGCAGGAAAGTGATGGCCCGGGCGTAGTACTGTTCCGGCGCGTAGAGCTGGCTCAATACCCGCTTGTAACCGGCAACCAGGGCGTCCAGGGGCATCTTCGGCAAGATATTCGTCCCGGCCTCGACGTTGTTGCCCGACGCTTCGCCGACGAGCCGGCCCTCGGCTTCCATGCGCTGCCACAGGCGCGTGGCCGGCGGGGCCTGCAACAGCCCGACCATGGCCGTGACGATGCCGCTGCGTTGGATGAAATCAATCTGGCGCTGGAAGGTGGAGGGCGTGTCGTGGTCGAAGCCGAGGATGAACCCGCCTTGCACCTCCAGGCCGGCGCGCTGGATGCGCTTGACGTCTTCGACGAGATCGCGGCCCACGTTCTGCTTCTTGTTGCACTCGGCCAGGCTCTTCTCTTCAGGCGTCTCGATGCCGATGAAGACCTGATCGAAGCCGGCTTCGACCATCAGGCGCATCAGCTCGGCGTCATCAGCCAGGTTGATGGAGGCTTCGGTGTTGAAGGGCATGCCGCTCTTGCCGGCGCGCCAGGCGATGATCGCCGGCAGCAGCTCTTCTTTGAGCCGGCGACGGTTGCCGATCAGGTTATCGTCCACAAAGAAGACGCGGCCGCGCCAGCCCCGCCGGTAGAGCAGGTCGAGTTCCGCGACCACCTGCGCCGCAGTCTTGACGCGAGGTTGATGGCCGTAGAGCGCGGTGATGTTGCAGAATTCGCAATCGAAAGGGCAGCCGCGCGAGAATTGCAGCGCGGCCGTGGCGTAACGGCGCAGGTTCACCAGGTCCCAGCGCGGCGTGGGGGAAGTCTGCATGTCGGCGAACTGGTCGGAGGCATACGCGCGCTGCGCCCGGCCGGCGGCATAATCGGCCAGGAAGGGCGGCAGGGTGATCTCGGCTTCATTGAGGACGAGGTGATCCACTTCGGGGAAGGATTCTGGCTCGGCGGTGAAGAGCGGCCCGCCGGCAACGACGGTGACGCCGGCCATCTTGCAGCGCCGGATCGCCGCGGCGGCGGCTTCACGCTGCACGATCATGGCGCTGATGAAGACGCAATCGGCCCAACGCAGATCGGCGTCGCGCAATGGGGCGACGTTCATGTCCACCAGGCGCAGCTCCCAATCGGACGGCAACATGGCCGCCACCGTGAGCAGCCCCAGGGGCGGCATGCCGGCAGCCTTATCCACGAATGCCAACGCGTGCTTGAAGCTCCAGAATGTGTTCGGGAACTCCGGATAGAGCAGCAGAACTTTCATGATGCGTTCACTCCTTCTGTTCAGACGAAAGCGCCGTGCAGGAAGATCTCCAGCGTGGCGCTGAGCGCGGCCGGCAGCCGGTCAGGGGAGCCGCCGGCGACCTGGGTGCGAATGGCGTTGAAGATGTTGCTGAGGTAGAAATCGGTGGCATATTCGACGGCGACTTCTGGCCGCAACTTGCCCTGGGCGCGCGCCAGGGTCATCAGGGTGCGGATCGGATTATACAGGTCGGGCAGGGCGCGCAGCGCGTTGCTGAGGCGCTGGGGGTCGGGCGAGAGGAGCTCTGCCGTGACGATGCCGGCCGATTCCGGGTTGGCCGCGCACCATGCTGCCAGGTCCGCATTGAACTTACGCAGCACGGCGGTCGGCTCGACGATGTTGTCTATCTCTTGCTGGATCACGTCCATCATTTCGGCCAGACCGGGGTGCGCGCCGGCGAGGACGATCAGCTCTTTATAGGGAAAGTAGTTGAAGATCGTCTTCTCGCTCACCACCGCGGCTTTGGCGATCTGGCGCACGGAGACTTGCGCGAAGCCGTGCTGGTTGAAGAGGGCCATCGCCTTTTCCACGATGGTCTGTTCGGTCAAGGAACGCTTGATGTCGCGGAGCGAGAGGGTCATGGTGTTTGCACCTCCTATAAGTTTCTATTGACTGTAACTATATAGCAAGTGTACCACAACTGTAAGTGATTGTCAAGAGTCTCTTTGGGGTCGGGCGCGCCCCGGTAGATTCCGTAGCATCGCCCCTTGTGGGCGTCTGAGGTTCGGCCGGCCATAAGGGCCGATGCTACGATGCTTGTTGTACGCGCGAGAAGACCTCACAGGTCTCCAA
>CAIQJD010000286.1 GCA_903872005.1 uncultured bacterium
CAGCACCTGCTCCGCCAGGCGCTCACTGACCTCGTTCTGAAACTTGCGGCTATCATCGAGCAGCGCGGTCAGGCGCTGGGCGCGCGGCAGCGCCAGGAGCCGGGTCTGGCTCAGCAGCAAACGTAAAGCCGTGCAGATTGGCCGCCCGGCGGTCTGAAGCATATCCGCCAGGCGGAAATCTTACCAGCCAGAACTTTCGCCGCGCGGGGCAGAGATCAGGCGCAGCGCCCGTCCGTTGAAAAGCAAGCCGGCGCGCACGCCGGTCTGGCGCAACAAGCGCTCCATCCGTCCATGCGCGGAGGCTTCCAGTTGTCCGTTGCCTCGTTCGATAGCGTCGAAGCCTTCGCCCGGCTGCAGGACGCGCACCAAAAGTTGCCAGGGCAACGCCTCGCCTTGCGGCTCCAACTCACGGACAGCAAAATCCGGACGCAGTATTTCACCGTAATCGGGAAGCGGCGCTTCGAGCGCGCCTGGGATCGGGTTTTCCGCCGTCCCGGCATACCCTTTTGGCGAGAAGCTCCAGCCCAAGACTGTTTCTGCAAACGAACAGAAATCGGGCAGGTAAGGAGCCGGGTCTTCTTGGGGATTGAAGACGCGCTCTTGGGCGCAGGCGCGTAACAAGCGCTGGCCCTCGGCGTCGCGCCGGTCCAAAATTGCTCCGGCGCGTACCAGCGCTGGGGCGGATACCACCAGGCCGGTTGGGCGTACAAAGCCGATCCATTCCAGATGCGCCAGAACTTCAGGGTCGAGTTTGTGATTGGCCATTAGTTTGTCTCCGGCCAGAGATAGACCAGCCCAACCGGTTCGACGCGCGTTGCTCGCACCTCATAAAACTCCCGCAAGCGTTGGGGCTCTATTTCAAGGTCTCGTTCAAACTGCTCTAATCGGACGCGCCAAATCTTGATATTCTGTTCAAGTTGGCGCACTTCTTCGGGGGCAAAGCCGAAGGTCAGTTGTTTGAAATCTGTGTCATGCTTTTCCAGTTCTTCGACCACGCGTTTGCGTTGTCGTTCCAACGTCTCGCGCAAATCCTTTTCCTCGCGAAGACCGCGATTGCGCAGCTTCTCGATGGCAATCTGAGCGAGTTCCTGGGCGCGCGGCTCCAGTTGGGGCAGCAGCTCCTCGATGTCGCGCTGGGCCGCCTCCAGCAGTTTACGCTGAATCTGTTCGTTGGGCATGCGGCGGGAGGCGTTGTTCAGCGATTGTTCGAGAAGGCCAAGCGTCTTTTCTTCCGCTTCCCTTGCATAAGCCGAGAGCGGGTTCTTCCGTAAGGATGGCTCAATCCAACGCGCCGCCAGCGGCACCAGTTCCTCATGGAGGCGTTCAGCGCCCTTGCCGTATAACGATAGCCGGCCCAGCAAAATGACGCGTGGGATCGAATCTGTCGCCTGAGCGAGGCAGGCTCGCGAAAGATCGTGATGGATAAATCCCTGTGAGCGAAAGCGCGCCAGCAAGCGCTGGGCGACCCGCTGCTCGAGATGGATGTGTACGGTGTCCTCGGTGAGCACACCGGCGTCTTCAAAGATCACCGGTCGGATTGGCGCTTCCCGACGCCAATCTGCCAACTTCTGATTTGATTTGCGCGGCGATCGCAACGTGTCAAGAGTCGCCGCCCAACTGGGGTCGGTCTCCGCCCGGCGATCCAGCGGCGGAAGATGCCATACCGGGCGGCCCGTCTCATCCATACTTTCTGTAAGCGGCTCTGCCCCCAATATCTCGAGAGAGCAGGAGAGCGCGTCGCGGAATGGCGCTGCCTCGAACCCTGCCCAGGCCCTGGATACTTGCAAAAGTCCCTGGCAACGCTGAATTTGGGCTTTCAAATCATCCTGGCGCTCACGGGCTTGCTCAAGCTCTTCCTGGGCGATGCGTTTCTTCTCTGCATCCAGGTCGGCCTGCTCGATGTCCGCCA
>CAIQJD010000287.1 GCA_903872005.1 uncultured bacterium
GTCAACTCGCCAAAGATGCGCCGATACCTGACTGGGCCGGCTGGGGCCGCCTCTGCTCCATCACCCGCACGCCCCATGAACTCTCCATCGTCTGCCCCCAGGCCAACGTGCCGGCCGACATTCCCTTTGACGGCTCATGGCGCGCCCTCGGCACCGATGGGCCGCTCGGCTTCACCCTTACCGGCACCGTGGAAACCCTTGCCGAACCCTTGGCCACCGCCGGCATCAGCATCTTCTTCATCTCGACCTACTACACCGACTACCTGATGGTCAAAGAGCGCGAGCTGCACATCGCCATCCTCGCCCTGCGCCAGGCCGGCCACATCATCAACGACTGACCGCGCAGCCCAGGGAAGACCGGGCGCGACTGCGCCTCCATGGCCTTCCTCCACAATGAAAAAAGGGAACGCGCCGCGACCAGACATTCTGGCCTGCCTCGCGCGTTCCCCTTTTCAATTCAAAGCCCTATCAGCCCGCCGGCAGAGCGCCGACCGCGCGCCGCTCCTACTCGAGCTCTTCCTCGCCGCCGGCGCGCCCCTTCTTGAAGCGATAGACGATACGCCCGCGCGTCAAATCGTATGGCGACAACTCCACCGTCACCCGGTCGCCCAGCAAAACACGGATATAGTACTTCCGCATCTTCCCGGAGAGATACGCCAGGACCTCATGCCCATTGTCCAGCGTCACACGGAACATCGTCCCCGGCAGCGCCTCGACGATAGTTCCTTCCAGTTCCAGCTTCTCTTCTTTCTTCGACATTCTTCTCCTCATCCGATCAGGTTGCGTCGGCAGGTCCGGCGGACCTGTGGGGGCGACGCTCTGAACTCACGTCAAATAATCGCGCAACTGCCGGCTGCGTCGCGGGTGGCGCAACCGATTGAGCGCCTGTACCTCGATCTGGCGAATGCGCTCACGCGTCAGACCGAATTTGCGGCCCACCTCTTCCAGCGTGTAATAATGCCCATCCTGCAACCCGAAGCGCAAGCGCAACACGCGCGCCTCGCGCGCCGGCAATGTATCCAACAAGTCCTCAATCTTCTCGCGCAGCAACGTCCGATCTACGGACTCCGGCGGCGAAGGCGTCTCCTCATCCTCAATGAAGCTCCCTAGCTCCGTCTCCTCTTCCTCGCCCACCGGCTCTTCCAGCGACAGCGTGCGCCGTGAGATGCGTAACATCCAGCGCACACGCTCCGGGGTCAGGTTCAGCGACGACGCCAACTCATCCGGCGTCGCCGGCCGGCCCAACTCCTGCTCCAACTGCCGCGCCGTGCGGTACAGGAGCCGAATGCTATCGCCCATGTGTACCGGCAAGCGAATCGTCCGTCCCTGATCCGAGACCGCCCGGCTGATCGCCTGCCGAATCCACCACGTCGCGTAGGTGCTCAAGCGAAAACCGCGCCGATGATCGAACCGCTCCACCGCGCGCATCAATCCCAGGTTCCCTTCCTGGATCAAGTCCGGCAGCGCAACGCCTTGCCCAATGTAGCGCTTGGCAATGCTGATGACCAAACGCGTATTCGCGCGAATCAGCTTCTGCCGGGCTTCCTCGCCCACACGCACCGTCCGCTCCAACTCGCCGCGTCGCGCCGCATCGCTCCCATTTCCACCAATGGCTCGCTCCGCCTTGCGCCCCTCTTCCAGCAAATGCGCCAGATCCACCTCTTCTTCTGGCGTCAAGAGGGGCACACGCCCCATTTCATGGAAATAGAGACCCATGGTATCGGTCGCCGGAATATTGCTCAGATCGAACTCCAGCTCCGATCCGGCGTCATCCCGCTCGGCCGCGCCCCCGCCGGCCATCGGCGGTTCCAGACGCGCATCCGCCAGGGCCTCTTCATCATCGCCGTAGATCGGCACGTCGCGCGCCTGCAACGAGATGAACAACTCTTCGAGCTGGGACAGATCCTCTTCAACTTCGGGGAAATGCTCCAGAATATCATTGGTCGTCAAATAGCCGCGTTCAGCCGCCTTCTCGAGCAAAAGCTCCAGAGGCGTTGTCGCTTGCGTCGTCTGCACCGCCGGAGTGTTCTCCACTCCGCCCTGCCCTTTCTGATCCGTCATCGCCCTCATCACTGCCACAAACTAGGACTCATCGCGCGAAGAAAACAATGCCGCCGCCGGCGGCGGCAGCATTGAGCAGTAGACTGCTTTCAACACAGCCTCATTATATCCTACTTCTCTCGCGTTGTCA
>CAIQJD010000288.1 GCA_903872005.1 uncultured bacterium
TCCCCGAAGCCAGCGATGCGCGCCGCGTCATCACTCAGGATATCCGTAATGAGGTATGCCGTCTGTGGCGAAATGACCTGCGCCGTCGGACCGCCGCTCCACACACGCAGGGACCGCCCCTCGCCATCTTCGATGCGCCGCACGGCCACCGGCTCGACGCGCCGGCCGCCAGCCGCCAGGCCGGCATACGCCGTGCTCAGCTCCAACAGGCTGACCTCGCCGCCGCCCAACGTGAGGGACAGACCATACCGTTCCGCCCCCTTGAAGCTGCTCAGGCCAAACTGGCTGGATAACTCCGCCAGACGTTCCACCCCGATGTGATCCAGCGTCTTCACCGCCGGCACGTTGAATGACGATGCCAGCGCTTGCCGCGCCAACACTGGCCCATGATATAGCAGATCGTAGTTCTGCGGGACATACGGGAGACCCTCTTTGGTCATGAACGTCGTCCGCACATCCAGCAGCATCGTCGCCGGCGTATAGTCCGCCTCGAAGGCGGCCGCATAGGTGAACGGCTTCAGCGATGAGCCGGGCTGGCGCAGCGCCAGGGCCCCATTCATCGCGCCGTTGATGCGCGCGTCGAAGTAATCCGGGCTGCCCAGCATGACCAGGATCTCGCCGCTCGCCGGCTCCAGCGCCACCAGCGCAGCGTTATCCACGCGGCGGTGCAACGCGGCATCCTCGCCATCCTTGCGGTTCAGTTCCGTCAGCCGGCGGCGCACGATCTGTTCCGCCGCGTGCTGCATATCCAGATCGAGGGTCGTGTAGATACGCAGATTCCCGTCTCGCAATCGCTCCACGCCCAATTCGCGCTCCACGAGGTCGGCCACGTACGCGGCGAAATGCGGCGCTTCTACGGGGAAAGGAGAAGCGGCAAAGTGCAGCGGCTCGCCGGCCGCCAGATCGGCTTCGGCCGGGGTAAGATAGCCGCGCCGAACCATCAGATCCAGCACCACCCGCTGCCGGCGCAGCGCCGAGTCCAAATGCGTGAACGGGTTATGCAGCGCCGGCGATTGGATCAGGCCGGCCAGCAAGGCGCACTGCGCCAGATCCAATTGGTCGGCCGGCAGTCCAAAATAGGCTTGCGCCGCCGCTTCGGCCCCAAAGGCATAGTTGCCGAAGTAGGTCTGATTCATATAGAGGGCGAGAATCTCGTCTTTGCGGTAGCGCGCCGAAAGCCGCACGGCCAACGTCGCTTCACGCGCCTTGCGTACCAATGTCTGGTCATAGCGCTCCGCCGGCTCCATCAGCAAATTGCGCGCCAATTGCTGCGTGATCGTGCTGCCGCCGGCCACCACCTGGCCGGAGCGCAAGTTCAACCATGCCGACCGCAAGATGCCGCGCAGGGAGAACCCGACATTGTAGTAGAAGCCGTCGTCTTCCGTGGCGATTATCCCCTGGCGCAGCGCGAGGGGGATCGCATCCAGCGAAAGGGGCGCGTGCTTGCCGGCGCTGGCGTCCACCATCTCGAATAGCAGTCGCCCTTGACGATCATAGATATAGGAACTGGGGATGAAGAGACGATCAACGAGACGGTCAATGGCCGGCAGGCCGGCCACGGCGCGCCCATACCAGATCAGGCCGGCCGCGCCGACGATGACGAGGATCACCAACATGCCACACGCCAGCCATCGCACCCTACCACGCATCCACTTCACGCTACGCCTCCCAGGCGAATCTGGGGCCTCGCGCTCGCCGACCCCCTGGCGGACGCCAGGCGAGTGCGATACCCCTGCATAGCAGACGCCGACCCAGGCGGGAGGGTTCCCCTGGCCGGCGCATCTGATCGCTACACCTCGACGACCATCGGGGCGTGCGTCAGCCGCTCCGGTCGGCCGGATGTGACCAGATAGTTATCCTCCAGGCGGACGCCGCCGAGGCCAGGCACGGTGAAGATGATCTCCAGCGCAACCACACTGTTTGCCATGAACCGCTCATCGCGAAGGGTCGCCGGCATCGCCTCAATCTGCTCTGTGGATGCCAGGAAAATGGGGTAAGTATCATCATACAGGCCAATGCCATGCCCATCACCGGCATAGTAAGGCTCGAAACGCGAGCCGCGCACCACCGCCGCGCCGGCCCGCATCAGCTCGCCGGCCGTCACGCCTTCCGTCACCGCGTCCGCGGCCGCCTGCAACGTCCGCTGCGCCAGATCGAAGACCTCGCGCTGGTCTGCGCTCGCTTTGCCGCAGACGAAGCTGCGCGCGATATCGCCGGCATATCCACGGTAGACCGGCGTGAAGTCGGTCACCACCAGATCGCCGGCCTGGATGACGCGATCGCTGGGGGCCGTCATCCAGCGTTCGGCCTGCGGCCCGCTGCTCATCAACGTCTTCCACCAGAAGCAATCCGCGCCGGCATACTTCATCGCGAACTCGGCGCGCGCTGTCAACTGCCGCTCCGTGACGCCGGCTCGCAAGGCATCCATCGTCGCCTGCACGCCCAGGTCCGCAAGCTGACAGCCCCGCCGCAGCAGGTCTATTTCCAGCGCATCCTTCACCATGCGCGCCTTTTCCAGCGCGCTGCTCACGTCCACGACCGTTGCGCCGGCCTGCGCCAGCGGGATGCCCACGGCCGCCGGCAGGTTGCGCCCACTGACGCCCACGCGTGGCCGTTCCCGGCCGCAAAGCTCCTGCACGCGCTTCAGCGCCATGCCGGCGAACTCCTCCGCCGTCGTCAGGAAGGGATGCTCCGCCGGCAGCTCCATCGGCTCCAATCGCGGAACCCAGCTATCTTCTTTCGCCCGCTCAAGCTCCGATGCCGTGACCCACGCCGCGCAATCCTTTTCCGTGACGATGACAAAGCCCATGTAGCGGCTGTACAGGTTCGTGAGATAGTAGAACCCGTAGTCCACGCCCTGCGGCGCGTCCGCCTGATAGCTTGCCAGAAGCAGCGCGTCCAGGTGATGCTCCGCCAGGAGCCGGCGAGCCTTGTCCAGGCGTCCGCTCAGAATCGCGTTCGAATCCATCCTCATCAGGGCCTCCTCAGCCTTCTGCCTGCGGCATCCTCGGCCTCACGCCGCATCCACGTCGTTGGGCGAGCTTTTCCGGCGCCAGCACGAATCCTGCAGCGCGCACCAGTGACACTGAGCGCCCACCGTCGAGTCATCATAGCCCGCCCCGATGCCCACCAGCGTAGACGACGATTTCTGCGGCACGAGCATGCAACTGCTCGTCAAAGAGACGCCGATCTCCTGCGCCGGGATCAGCGGGAGCAGGTCCTTCTGGCCGCGCGTCGGCCAGCCCATGGGCGAGCCGGGGTAGACGCTGAGACTGACGCCCCAACCCTTCTCGGTCGCCGTATCTTCAATCAATTTGCGAATGCGCGCCCCGGCTTGCCCCACGGCCACCACGCCGGCGCAATCCAGCATATACCCGCGCAGCGGATCCACGCCGGCCATCAGTCGGCGCACTTCAGCATCCAGCCGCGGCCCGATGGTATGCACTTCCGCGAAAATCATCTCGGCGCCGGCGGTCAGGTCGGCGCGCGCTCCCAGCCGCAATCGGATGCCGCCATCCAGCAAGAGTTCCTCGCCCTGCACGCCCTCGCTCTTGAACACACTATAGGCGACCTGCGGCTCCGCCAGTTCCAGAGCGCGTTCAATCGCCCAATCGGCAATTTCCACGACTGCCGGCTTCGGATCCCGCAACGATTGCCGGCGCAGCACTTCCTCCCGCGAGATCTTGATGGGAAAATCACGTAGTACAGGCATTCCCCTCAGCCCCTCCTTATGTCAAACCATCTCGGCGCGTTCATACCACGCCGGCCTGTCGCAGAGCGCCAATCGCAGCATCATCTCTGCCCAGATCGCGCAAGATTTCCGCCACATGCTCGCCTAAACGCGGCGGATACCGGCGATACGTCACCGGCGTCCCCGAGTAATGCACCGGATTGGCGATGGAACGCACGATCCCGATGGCCGGGTGTTCCAGCTCCACCACCACCCCGCGCGCAGCCACTTGCTCATCCCGAAATACGTCATCCACATAGTTGATACGCGACGCCGGCACGCCGGCCTCGACCAGCACATCGAGCCATTCCCCTGCATCGCGCGTCGCGAAGACGCCTTGCAGCAAACTGATCAGCTCGCCCCGATGCGCTTGCCGCGCCGCGTTGTTGGCAAAACGCGGATCATCCGCCACGTTGGCCGGCAATCCCAGCGCCCCACAGAATGCCTTCCACAACTTCTCCGTCCCGACCGCGACCATCACATATCCGTCACGGGCCTGGAATGGCTGATAGGGCACGATGGAGGGATGGAGATTGCCCAGGCGCGGCGGCCGCCTGTCTGTCGCAAAGTAGTTCGCCGCCACATACGACAGCCAGGTGATCTGACTATCCAACAAAGCGATGTCCACGAACTGCCCTTCGCCGCTCTGCTGCCGCGCCACCAGCGCGCCGAGGATGCCGATCACGGCGTACAGGCCGGCCGAAATGTCCGCGATGGCCGTCGGGAAGCGATACGGCTCCCCATCCACCGGGCCGGTCAGGCTCATCGTCCCGCTCATGGCCTGCGCCAGAATATCGTATCCCGGCCGACCGGCGTATGGGCCATCCATCCCAAACCCGCTGATGGAACAGACGATCAGGCCCGGCTGCCGGGCGTGCAACGTGGCATAGTCCAGCCCGTTCTTTCGCAAGGACTCCTGACGCGGAATATTGGTAATGAAGACATCCGCGCCGGCCAACAGATCGCTCATGATGGCCTGGCCCGCCGGCGCGCCAATATCCAGGGTCAGGCTGCGCTTGTTGCGATTGCAGCACAGGTAATAGGCGCTCTCGCCCTCCAGAAAGGGCGGCCCCCAGCCCCGCGACTGGTCGCCGGCGCCAGGTGGCTCAATCTTGATGACGTCCGCGCCCATATCGCCGAGCAACATCGTCGCGTACGGGCCGGCCAGCGCCTGCGTCAGATCAACGATCTTGATGTGTTGTAGTGGCAACATATCGCATCACTCGGCCGAGACGGAGATGGTCGCATCGGCCGGCAAAGCCAGCCCGGCCGCGACCTCAATAGCCTTGATAATCGCCGATGGCGCCACACAGGCTGTATGAGGCAACTTCTTCGCCGCGCGCAGCGTCCGCGGGCCTTCGCCACGCTGCGAAATTTCGCCGATGGACTTGACTTCGTGCAGTTCTTCTGCCATCTTCTGCACATCCGGGCAATTGCTTTCTATCTCGATCTTCACTGTCCCGTATGGCTGATCGGCCACCGCCCGAATCACCACATACATCCCACAGATGCCGGCATTCACTTTCACAGTCGCCATCGGATCCCCTATTCCTCCTCGCGCCGAATCTCCCAAATTGCGATCATCTGCTTCTCGCGGAAGACCGTTTGCACCAGACGCCGGCCCCGCGCCGCCTCTGCGTTCAGCAGCGCCTCCAACGCCCGCACATAGCGCCCCTCCGAGTCATCGAACATACAGCGCCCATCGCTGTCGCAATACATCACCGGCGTCTCATCCACGGATACGCCGGCCTCCGTGCGCGGCAACGCCGCGCGCACGTCATCCACATCGTATGTCGTCAACGCGTAGGAATAGCGCCCCTTCGCTTTGCGATCTCCTTCAAACATGTGCCCTCCTCCGCATACCCTATAGCGGTATCCTGCGTCAAGCATATTAGCATCAGATGAACCGATTGTCAAGCGTCATCAATTCCGGTATAATCACA
>CAIQJD010000289.1 GCA_903872005.1 uncultured bacterium
GAACAACCTCGCGGCAATTCGCTCCGATGGGAATATCCTGCCGCTGCCGGCGATGACCGTCAGGAAATGGACGCTGCCGGCCGGCCAGGATATCGCCGTTGTGGAAGTATTGCCCTCGGATCTGCCGCCGGTGCGCTATCGCGGACAAGTGCATATCCGGGTGGGACCACGGCGCGCCATCGCCACGGAAACCGAAGAACGCATCCTCAGTGAGCGGCGCACGGCGCTGGCGATCCCCTTTGACGCGCGCCCCTGCGCCGGCAGCAGCCTGGCGGACCTGAGCCTGGATCTCTTTCTAGTCACCTATCTGACGCACGCCCTATCGCCAGAGGTGATTGCCGAGAATGGACGGGAAGCGCGGCAACAACTGGCGTCATTGCGCTTTTACGACCTGCGCCAGGATTGCCCGACCCACGCCGGCATCCTGCTTTTCGGACGCGACCCTTTGCGCTGGCTGCCGGGGGCCTACATCCAATTTGTGCGCTTTCGTGGCGCGGATCTGACAGATGAGGTACAGACGGAGCAGATATTTGCCGGCGACCTGCTGACTGTCTTGCGAGAGATGGATGCATTCCTGTCTGTACAGAACGAGAGCCGGCTCCAGCCAATGAGCGCCCTGCGAGAACAGCTCGTCCTCGCCTACCCCACCGTCGCCATCCGGGAATTGCTGATGAACGCGGTCATGCATCGGCATTATGAGAACGCCAGCGCGCCGATCCGATGCTACTGGTTCAGCGACCACATTGAGATACAAAATCCTGGCGGTCTGTATGGGGAAGCAACGCCAGAGAACTTCCCACGCCAGAATGCCTATCGCAACCCGGTCATCGCCGAGGCGATGAAAGTCCTGGGATACGTGAACAAGTACGGACGGGGCGTGTTGCGCGCCCAGGATGCATTGGCGAAGAATGGCAATCCGCCGGCCGAGTTCACCTTCGACCCCATGTATGTCCTGGCGACGTTAAGGAAGCCGGCATGAAGAGCATCGCCTTCTTCAATAATAAGGGCGGAGTCGGAAAGACTTCCCTGGTCTACCACCTGGCCTGGATGTACGCCGAGCTGGGACTGCGCGTGCTGGCGGCCGACCTGGACCCGCAAGCCAATCTGACCAGCATGTTCCTGCAGCCGGAGCAATTGGAGATGCTATGGCCCGAGGGTGAACACGCGCAAAGCATTCTGGGGAGCATTGACCCCATTCGGCGCGGCCTGGGTGATATCGCGCCGGCGCATGTGGAACGCGTGACAGAACAGATCGGTCTCATCGTGGGCGACCTGGGATTATCACTGTTTGAAGATAAACTCTCGGACGCCTGGCCGCGTTGCCTGGATCGGGATGAATCGGCTTTCCGCATCCTGTCCGCTTTCTATCGCATCCTGGCCGGCGCGACGCAGGCAGAGGGCGCAGACGTGACCCTGATAGACGTTGGCCCCAACCTGGGCGCCATCAACCGGGCGGCCATCCTGGCCGCGCAGTTCGTCGCGATCCCGCTGGCGCCTGACCTGTTCTCGCTGCAGGGACTGCGCAACCTGGGGCCAACCTTGCGCGCCTGGCGCGAGGGATGGGAAGATCGCCGGCCGCGCAACCCGGACCCACAGCTCCTTTTGCCGGCGCGCGGCATGGAACCCATCGGCTATATCGTCCTGCAACATGCCATGCGCCTCGACCGGCCGGTCAGGGCCTATGGGCGCTGGATGGAACGCATCCCGGCAGAATATCGGCGGGCGATTCTGGAAGAGGCCACGCCGGCGTCGCTGCCCCAACCCGACCCCCTTTGCCTGTATACGCTCAAGCATTATCGCAGCCTGATGCCGATGGCGATGGAAGCCGGCAAGCCGATGTTTTTCTTGCGCCCCGCCGATGGAGCCATCGGGGCGCACGCGGCGGCCGTGCAGACCTGCTACCAGGACTTCAAGCAGTTGGCTGAGCATATCGCCGGCCGCGTCGGCCTGCCGTGTGGGCAGCATGGGCCTGCCTGACGATGGGCCGGCATGACCGCTCGCGTGGGGGCCCCGAAACGCGCTTTCAGTTGCCGGCGCGCGCGGACGGGAGTATAATGAATCGAGTGGGTCATTCTGCAACGAGAGGCCAGGTATGGCTTACGCGACGGTCGCTGAACTGACGGTCGAAGAACTGAGAGCTTTGATTCGTGAGGTCGTGGCGGAAACGCTGCGCGACGAGTTGCGCGATCCCGACGCCGGCCTGGATCTGCCAGATCCCTTCCGAGAGGTGAACGATGCATCCACACCGCATCGCGGCCGGGGGAATTATCCTGAACAATGACGCCATATTGCTGGTGCGCTACGGCACGGCCGGCGGCGGCTCTTTCCTGGTCGGGCCGGGCGGCGCGCTCGAAACCGGCGAGAATGTCGTTCAGGCCATCATCCGCGAAACGCTGGAAGAGACCGGCGTCCTCGTCCGGCCGCGCCGGGTGCTTTGGATCGAAGACCTGGAATGCGCGCATTACAAAATGAGCAAGGTCTGGATGCTATGCGACCCTGTCGGCGGCAGTGTCACGGCGACCGAAGGCGCGAAGCTCGAAGGCATTCGCGAAGCCGGCTGGTTCACACGCGGCCAACTGGAACGCGAGATCGTCTATCCCCCACCCATCCTGCTGCACGACTGGGAGACGCTACGGGCTGACCATTGGGAGACCCAATGCCTTCCTTCGCGAGCAGCGGACTTCTGACATCGGCGGAGACCAGAGCGTGACAATCCTCGCGTCATCCCGGCTCCAATCCCTGCGCGCCGGCCGCTACCGCCAGACGCCGGCTTCTCGCATCCGCACCGAAAGCGAGGCGCTGGGGTTCATCAATGATGTAGGGATGTGCCTGCTCTTCTCGGCCAAAGACGCCGAGCTGCCCACGCTGTGGGGCGCGCTCTGCGGCGAAGACCGCGCCCTGTCGGAACAGCACGACGACTATGAGGTGGGCCTGGCCTGGGACTGGAAAGACACGATCCCGGCGCGCGGCGAGGCGCTGTACGGCAAGTTCATCAAGCGCAAACCGGTCTTCCTCAGCCTCGATCTGGCGCCGCACTTCTACGCCCTCAGCGGCAACTATGGCAACGAAGAGGACTATCTGGAAGAGTACCGCGAGGGCCGGCTGAGCGACGAGGCGCGCCGCGTCTATGAGGCGCTGCTGGCCCACGGGGCGCTGGATAGCCGCGAGCTGCGGCGCAAGGCCGGCCTCGCCAACGAGAGCGCCGGCGGCCTCTTCGACCGGGCGGTGGCCGAATTGCAGATGGGCTTCAAGGTCGCCAAAGCCGGCATCGCCCCGGTCGGGCGCTGGAAATACGCCTACATCTATGATCTCTTCCTGCGCCGCTTCCCTGGCGTGGCCGCGACGGCCCGCGACATCTCGCTGGATCTGGCCGCGGCGACGATCCTGGAACGCTACGTGAGCGTGGTCGTGGCAATTCGGCCGGCCGACGCCCGCCGGCTCTTCGGCTGGGATGCCTGGCGCTTCGAGCGCACCGTGAGCCAGTTGACGGCGGCCGGCCGGCTGCGCGCCGACCTGCGCCTGGAGGACGACTCCGAATGCTATCTGGCGCTGACCGAGGGGCCGGCTTTCCGAGCCGGCGATATGCCGTAATCCGTGCCGGGGATGTACGCCGAGTATTTTGCCGGTTGACAAAAATCCCGGCTTGTGATATATTATAAATACATCAGCCTAAGCCATCTTATCACCTTGCGCCCCATCGTTGTAGTCGCCGTCCTGTCCTGAGCGGATTGCTTCAATGGAGTAAGCGATGCTCTCGCAAACGGATCGAGCCTATAACGTCCTCAAAACCAGGATCGTCAACCTGGAACTGCCGCCCGGCGCGATTCTGCGCGAAGACGAACTGACCGAAACCCTGGGCCTGGGACGCACGCCCATCCGCGAGGCGCTGCAACGCCTGGCCCGGGACGATCTGGTGATCATCCTCCCCCGCCGCGGCATGTACGTGGCCGAAATCGGCGTCACCGACCTCAAACAGATCTTCGAAGCGCGCATCCCTCTGGAAACCTGGAGCGCCCGGCTGGCCGCGGAACGCATCACCGAGACCCAACTGGAGCGTCTGGAGCAGGTCATCCAAAGCATGAGCGCCGGCCAGGACGCGCCGAACTACGCCGACCTCTTGATGGAAGGCGACCATCAGGTGCATGCCATCATCTCCGAAGCCACCAACAACAAGTTCCTCATTGACGGCGTGCGCTGGCTGTACGATTTGACGTCGCGCATCTGGAAGCTGACGCCCAATCCCCTGGCCGGCGCAGACGTGATCTGCCGGCGCCATCGGGCGCTGCTGGCCGCTTTGCAGGCGCGCGACGCCGACCAGGCCGAAGCGATCATGCGCCAAAATATCCTGGACTTCTGGAGCCTGATGCGCTCGCAGGTCTGAGCGCCGGCCTACAGGCGCCCCACCCCACCGGGCGAGCGTCATATTTCATGGGAGGGTAGAGAGTGACAACCGTTTTCTTCGCCACAGACGTGCATGGGTCCGATATCTGCTGGAAGAAGTTCATTGCCGCCGGCAAGTTCTACAAGGCAGATGTCATCGTCCTGGGCGGCGACATGACCGGCAAAGCCATCGTGCCCATCGTCCATCAGGGCGGCGACTTCTATATCGCCACGCTCCTGGAGCAGCGCTTTGAGCTGCACGGCGACCAGCAGGTGCAAGAGATGGTCAAGAATGTCAAGAGTCGCGGCTATTACCCCTACGTGACCAATCCCGACGAGATTGCCGAGCTGGAAAAGAACCCCGACCGCGTCCATGATCTCTTCGGCCAGGAAGTGCTCAAGACAGCCCGCGCCTGGATGGCCTACGCCGACGAGAAGCTGGAAGGGAGCGGCGTGCGCTGCTATGTGGCCCCCGGCAATGACGACATGTTCGAGCTGGACGACATCATCCGCGCCTCCAGGCACGTCCATCTGGCCGAAGGCGAAGTCGTCAACCTGGGCGATGATTTCGAGATGGTCAGCAGCGGCTGGAGCAATGTGACGCCGTGGCATACATACCGCGAGGAAGAGGAGCCGGCGCTCAAGCAGCGCCTGGAAACGATGATCCTCAAGCTGCGCGATCCCAAGCTCTCGGTGTTCAATTTTCACGTGCCGGCCTATGACTGCAATCTGGACGAAGCGCCGGAATTGACCGCTGATTTGCGCCCCAAGCTGGGGGGCCGCGCCCTGATCCCGGTGGGGAGCAAGGCGGTGCGCGAGCTGGTCGAGAAATACCAGCCGACTTTGGCGCTCTTCGGCCATGTCCATGAGGGCAAGGGGACGTCGCGTATCGGCAAGACGCTGTGCATCAACCCCGGCAGCATGTACGAACAGGGCCGGCTTCTCGGAGCAGTTGTCCAGTTGAAGAAAGGCAAAGTCGTCTCGCACCTGCTCACGACGGGTTGATGGTTTCAGGAGAACATCCAAGGGGGGGGTGATACTGCACGCCAGGACGAGCCTATTGGGCGCATCGCGGTCGCGTCACGTCGTAATGATTCCAACCATTCAATGTCGAATTGGGCGCTGCCGAATCGGGCCGCGCCGAATCAGGAAAGGAGTGTAAAGATCATGCAGCGCGAACAATCCTCTACCTTGTTCGTCCGCGCCGCCACCGGCCTGGTGCGGGCCTGGTCTGTGACCGACGCCTTCATCTACGCCTTCTTCTCGATCAACCTCATCACCCTCGGTCTGTACAGCTTCTCGCAGATGTACTACTTCGAGGGGAGCATGATCGGGGCGCTGATCGTATCGGCCATCTTCATCACCTTCGAGTGTCTGGTCTACGCGGCGTTGATTGCCGTGATGCCCCGCGCCGGCGGCGACTACGTCTGGCAAAGCCGCATTCTCGGCGGCGGCATCGGCTTCATCCTGGCTGTCACGGGCTGGTGGTTCATCCTCTGGCTCTGGGTCCCGCTCTACTCCGACATGCTGCGCTTCGAGTTCATCACGCCGGTCCTGGCGCTCCTCGGGGCGACGAACGCCTCCGTCTGGATGACCCAACAACCGCTGGGATCCTTCATCAGCGTGCTCCTGGTCTGTGGCCTGGTCTTCTTCTACATCGCCATCGGCATGAAAAACTATGCCAAATTCCAGAAGATCTGCTTCTATGGCGGCCTGATCGGCCTGTTGATCGTCTTCGCCATCCTGCTCTTCGGCAATAATGCGACCTTCAAGGCCGGCCTGGACGCGCAGGCCGGCCTGTTGGGCGCCAGCGGGCCAGTGTACGACGCCACGATGGCCGCCGGCCAGACCGAAGAAGTCGCGGCCACCAGCGGCGGCAGTTGGGGCTTTGCGGCCATCTTCCTGGCGATCCCCTACCTGGTCTTCTTCAACCTGTGGCCCAACTGGGGCGCCACCCTCTACGGCGAAGTGCGCGGCGCGACCGATTTCAAGCGCAACTTCCAGGGCATGTTCTACGCCCTGGCCGCCACCACCGTCCTGGGCGTCATCCTCTTCCTGCTGATTTCCAAGACGATCACCCTGCCGTTCTACTACAACGCCAACGGCGCCTTCTGGGCCAATCGTTGGGGCTATGCGGAAGCGGCCCCGCCCATCCCGATCTGGCCCTATCCGGCGCTGCTGGCGAGCATGTTGACCAGCAGCCGCGTGCTGCAACTCGTCGTCGTCCTGCTGATGAGCCTCTGGTTCTTCGGCTGGTCGGGCACGGTCTTCCTCAGCTCGACGCGCGTCATCTTCGCCGCAGCCTTTGACCGGCTGCTGCCCGAATGGGTCGCCGACGTGCATCCGCGCCTCCGCACACCCATCAACGCGCTGCTGCTGATGGTGATCCCATCCTTGGTAGTCGGCGCGCTCTACGCTTTCAACATCTTCAGCTTCCAGACCTTGACGCTCTGTTCGACGCTGGTCATCGCGGTGACCTATCTCGGCTCCACCGTCGCAGCCATCCTGCTCCCCTTCATCAAGAAGGATCTCTACAATGCGTCGCCCATCGCCAAGTACAAGGTGCTGGGCATCCCGCTCATCACCGTCGCCGGCGTCATCTTCCTGGGCTTCCTGCTCTTCCTGCTCTACGAGTGGCTGATTGACCCCAATCAGATGTACGGCATCAGCTACCGCAACACCAGCTCGGTCGTCTACATGCTCGCCATGTATGTGGTCGCAGCGGCCCTGTACTTCGGCTTCCGCCTGTATCGCAAGCGCCAGGGCATTGACATTGACAAGGTGTACGAGGAAATCCCGGTCGAATAGGCCGACGGCATCGACGCGCCGGCGGGGCGGGCCTCCGCTCCGCCGGCAGCCCGCCATCTGCCGAACCAGAGGGTCAACCAGGTCAAGGGGAACACTCGCATGGGATTCACGCTTGAGAATGTGAAGGACGAAGCGATCCGCCTGATTCAGGCCGCTGACATCAGCCACATCAACCTGCGCCTGATCGGCGGGCTGGCTGTGAAGCTGCGCTGTCCCAGCGCCGGCCATCGCTCCCTGGAACGCAAATATGCCGACGTGGATTTCGTCACCGACCGCAATGGGAGCATCGAGCTGCCGGTCTTTCTCACGCAGATGGGCTACACCCCCAACAAGACGTTCAACACGTTGAGCGGCGACCATCGGCAACTGTACTACGATCTGGAGCGCCAGCGCCAGGTTGACATCTTCATCGGTGACTTCGCCATGTGCCACAAGATCCCGCTGCAAAGCCGGCTGCAGGTGGACGCGATCACCATTCCGCTGGCCGAGTTGTTCTTGACGAAAGCGCAAATCGTCCAGATTAACGACAAGGATGTCCTGGATCTCTACGCCATGCTCGTGGACTTCGCCATCAGCGACCACGACGGCGATACGATCAACGGCGCGCGCATCGCCGACCTCAGCGCGCGGGATTGGGGCCTTTACACCACGATCAGCGTCACCCTCGATCTGTTGAAAGAGCGGCTGCCCCTCTCCCAACTCGATCCGGCGCAACGCCAGACGGTTTCCGAACGCATCATCGCCTTGCAAACGATGATGGATCAAGCCCCCAAGACGACTGCCTGGAAACTGCGGGCCAAAGTGGGCAAACGGGTACGTTGGTACGATCTGCCGGAAGAAGTGCAACGCACCTGAGCGCGTGAGTTCTGCTTCTGATGGCCGGCCAAATGGCCGGCCAGGAGCCAACTGATATATCTTACATATAGGAGAAGCATACTATGGTAAACCTGCGTTCATTCGAAGTCCCGACGGTCGTGAAGCACGCGCCCGGCGCGTTGCAGATGCTCCCCGATCAGGTCAAGTCCCTGGGTTGCAAGCGCCCGATGCTGGTCACGGACGAAGGGTTGGTGAAGGCCGGCCTGGCGGCCGAGGCCGAGAAGGTGCTCAAAGCCGGCGGCGTGGACTACGTCCTCTTCGGCAAAGTCTTCCCCAACCCGGACATCGCCCTGATTGACGGCGCAGCCGAGCTGTACAAGCAAGAGAAGTGCGATGGCCTGATCGGCTTCGGCGGCGGCAGC
>CAIQJD010000290.1 GCA_903872005.1 uncultured bacterium
CAGGTTCAGCAGCAAATCGGTCACGTATGCCAGGGGGAACCCGAACTGGAACCACTTCTCGCTGACCTGACGATCGCACGGATAGTCTGCTCGCGCCACATCATAGCGCAGCAAGAAATCGGCCGTCGCCGCGCTGGCCGCCTGCACCGCCGGCGTGCGGCCGGCCGGCGGAACCGCCGCCAGCGCCCACAGCGCCCGCACCGCGCCCCAGGCACACGGCAAATCGCCATTGGCCCGACAACCGAAGTTGGGCCGCAGGTATTGGTGCTGGCGATATGCGCCATACCCATCGCCGGTGATGGAACGCGCCAACCCATCCACGGCCCGCGCCAACTCCTCATCGCCCCAGTACCCCAGGTCCAGCAGCGCCCGCGTCACGTTGCCCCACAGGCAGTGGATGACCGAACGCGGCGTCCCATTGCACGAGAACGCGCCGGCCGGCGTCTGCGCGTGAGCATACACATAGCGGGCGCCCCGCCGCACCCCTTCGTCGCGCCCATCCGCGCCCAACTGCGCCAGGAACAGCACTTGCCATAACGTGCCGCGATACTTGGGCGCGTAGCCGGCCCCCGGTTGCGCCCAATACCCCTCTGGCGCTTGCGCCGCCAGGATCGCCGGGATCGGCCCGCTCCGCATGGCCGCAGCCTGCGCCGCGATCACCGCGGCGTCGTCTGCCGGCCGGCCGCACACATCCCGCAGCGCCGCATAGCGCACGCCCGGATTCGCCGCATCCTCTTCCAGCAGCCAACTCAACGCCTCATCTTTCCACATACCATTCCGCCTCCACGCCGCTCTTTCTTCGTCGCGCTCGGCAAAACCATAAGCAGCATAGACCACTCCTCGCCGGCCGTCAAATGCGCCCGTCGCGGCGTCGCGGCCGGCCCGGCCCCCGCGTCGGCGCGCCGACAAGACGGCCGCGCGCCAAAGGACAGACGCCATGCAGTCGCCAGACGCGCGCTACTCAGGACGGAATCTTGGGAATTCGGAAGCTTGAGATGCAGGCAGACAGAGGACCGGCGCAACGGGCACAGCTCACGCTGAAAATAAAAAGAGTCGGGGCGAGAGGATTTGAACCTCCGACCACTTGAACCCCATTCAAGTGCGCTACCGGACTGCGCTACGCCCCGAACGGCCGGCATTATAGCATGGGCAGCCCCTTTTGGCAAAACGGACGCCGGCCTGCGTCTCTCGCCGCGCGCTGCCGGCGAACTTGACAGCCTGGTCATCTCTCTGGTACAAGAAATGCGTGATCGGGGCTTCGCCGGACAGCCGCGCAGGTAATCTCCTCCCCGACGCCTGACCGGCCGGCGACGAAAGGATGCGTATGCGAATCGCCATGCCGGCGCGCTGGGCGCGCCGACTTCGTCCGGGCGCCAGCGGGCTGGACCCGGCCGATCCGCCGACCGCACAGGAACTGCATAATGGTCGCCTCATGCTGTTGGAAGGCCCCTTCGCCGGCCTGGCGCTCATCGGCGTCCCCAGCTTCTACGCCTATTTCGCCATCCAACTGGGCGCCAGCAACGCCACCGTCGGCTGGCTCACCGCCGGGCCGGCCCTCATCAGCATGCTCTGGCTCATCCCCTGCAGCCAGTGGATCCAGCGCAGCTACAGCCTGAAATCCCCCATGCTGATCGGCCTGCTGATCCATCGCGTGCTCCTCATGGCGCTGGCGCTCATCGCCTTCCTGCCGGCCAACGGGCGCGCCGCCGGCATGGTCCTCGTCGCTTCGCTCATCGCGCTCCCCCTGCAATCCTGGGCCTTGGCCCTCGACACCCTGGCCGGCGACGTGCTGACCCCGCGCCACTTCGCCCGCCTCATCGGCCGCCGCTGGGCCGCCATTGACCTGAGTGGCCTCATCGCCGTCCTGCTCCTGGGCAAGATGATTGATGCCCTGACCTTCCCGTTGAACTGGATCATCCTGACCGGCGGGTTGGGGCTGATCACCCTGGCCTCCGTAGGCATCATGGCTGCCGTCCAGGCCACACCCCACGCCCGGCCGGCCGCCGACGCGCCGGCCGTCGAACGCCCCAGGATGACGCCGCGCACGCTCTGGCGAGACTATCGCCCCTTCATCTTGTTGGAAATGGGCGTCTTCCTGATCTACTTCGCGCTCTTCGCCGCATCCCCCATGCTGCGTATCTTCTGGGTGCGCGATCTCGGCGCCAATGGCGAGTGGATGGGCGGCCTGACCGCCGCCTTCTCCGCCGGCGCGGTGCTTGGCTCCCTCTTCTGGGGGCCTCTGAGCCACCCGCGGAGCGACCGTCGCAACTGCCTCATTGGCGGCATGGGAGCTATCGCCGGCTACCCGGTAGCGACAGCCCTCCTGGGCAGTCTGCCGGCCGCCGCCGTAGTCGCCGCCGCGGCCGGCTTCTTCGTCGTCGGCAACGACCTGATGATCTACAAGCGCGTCATGGCCACTGCGCCCAGCGCGCAACGCGCCAGCCTCCTCGCCATCCACAACATCACCTTCAACGGCGTGGCCTTCCTGGCGCCGCTCCTCAGCACAACCCTGGCCGATACGGCCGGCGCGCGTCTCACCCTCTTCGTGACCGGCGCCTTCGGCCTGGTGGGCGTCCTCTTTCTCTACGTCTGGGGGTGGCGGCCGGCCCTTGAGCCGCCCGCGCCTCCCGACCGAAAGGACGCCTTACCGTGCCCATCCTGAAAACTGCCCTGCGCCGGCTGCAACGTGCGCCGGCCGGCCTCTCGCCGGCCTACCCAGACCCGGAGACCCCCCCCGACGCCAACGAGGTGTTGAATGGGCAACTCCTGCGCCTGGAGGGCGCTTCGGCCGGCCTGATCTTCGGCGGCGTCGCCGCATTCTATGCCCTGTACGCTATTCGCCTCGGCGCCAGCAACGCCGTCGTCGGCTGGCTCACCAGCGCCCCCGGCCTGATCAGCCTCCTCTGGCAAATACCGGTCAGCCGGCTGATCGGGCGCTTCCAAAGCTATCGCGCCCCCATCATCCTCGGCGTCATCCTGCATCGCCTGGTCATCATGGCCCTGGCCGGCATCTTCCTGCTACCGGCGGCCTGGCGTCCCTGGGGCGTCGTGACCCTGGTCGCCCTGGCAGCCTTCCCCTCCTCCCTGTGGGGCGTCGCCTTCCAGGCTGCCTGGGTCGTCATGTTCTCGCCGCGCCGGCTGGCAAACATGGTCGGCCTGCGTTGGGCCGTCGCCAGCGTCTCGACGGTAATCTCCGTCTACGCCCTCGGCGTCTGGCTCGACCGCGTCGCCTTTCCCACCAACTTCCAGATCATGTTCATCGGCGCCGGCTTGATCTCGCTCTTATCGGTCGCCATCATGGCGCGCTTCCGCTTTCCTCCCTTGCAGCCGGCCGCCGCACCCGCGTCCTCCTCGGCCGGCGAGAAGCCGCGCAACGTGCGGGACTGGCTGCGCCGTTACCGCAGCTTCTTCATCCTTGAGCTGACCGCCTTCACCGCCTACGCCGCAATTCAGGGAGCCGCGCCCCTCTTGCGTATCTACTGGGTGCGCGACCTGGGCGCGAACGCCACCTGGATTGGCCTCCTCACCGTCGGCGCCTCCATCGGCGGCGCGCTGGGCAGCCTGCTCTGGGGACGCTGGAGCCACCCCTCACGCAACCGCCGGCACGCGCTGATCTCCTGCCTGGGCATCGCCGCCGGCTACCCGCTCCTCACCGCCCTCTTCGGCTCCCTGGCCCCCCTGATCGTCGTGAACCTCATCTGCGGCTTCATGGCCGGCGGCAATGACCTCATGCTGCTGAACCGTTCCATGGAACTGGCCGCGCGCGAGCAACTGCCCACCTTCGTCGCCATCTACGCCATGACGATTCATCTGGCCGCCTTCGTCGCACCCCTGGCGACCACCGCGCTGGCCGATGCCTGGGGCGCACGTAATGCCCTGATTGCCGCCGGCGCCCTGGGGCTGCTCGGCGCCGGTCTGGTCTTCTTCGTCGGTTGGGGCCAGTCCCGACCGGCGGCTCGGAGCG
>CAIQJD010000291.1 GCA_903872005.1 uncultured bacterium
GCGTCCACGACCATGGCGGCCTCGTTGGCCTGGCCGACGGCTTCGATGATGGAAGCCGGCCCCTTGGCCGCATCGCCGATGGCGAAGACGCCGGCGCGACTGGTGGCGTAGCTCTTGTCTACGGCGAAGGTCGAGTCGCGGTTGGTCTTGACCCCGTCGCCATTGAGGCACGCAAGGTCAATTTCCTGGCCGATGGCCGGGATGACGATGTCAGCTTCCAGGACCCACTCGGAGCCTTCCACCGGCAACGGCCGGCGCCGGCCGCTGCGGTCGAACTCGCCTAACTGCTGGTTCAGCACTTGCACGCCGGTCACGCGGCCATTCCCCACCACCTTCGTCGGGTTGGTCAGGTAGTGGAAGATGACGCCTTCGTGTTCTGCGGCGGCGATCTCCTCTTCGTAGGCCGGCATATCGGCGCGGGTGCGGCGATAGACCACATTCACTTCGCGCGCGCCCACGCGCAGCGCGGTGCGGGCCGCATCAATGGCGACGTTGCCGCCGCCGACCACAACCACCCGCTTGCCGGTCATGTCGAGCGCCTGGCCCAGGTTGACATCGCGCAGGAAGGTCACGCCATGCACGACGCCCTCTTTCTCTTCGCCTTCCACGCCCAGCCGGCGGCTCTTGTGCGCGCCGATGGCGAGGATGACGGCCGCATAGCCCTGCCTGGTCAGGTCATCCAGGCAGAAGTCGCGGCCCATGCGCTGGTTGTACTTGATTTCCGCGCCGACGTTGAGGATGTTCTGGATTTCGATGTTCAGGACATCGCGCGGCAGGCGGTAGTCGGGGATGCCTACGGCCATCATGCCGCCGGCCACCGGCAGGGCCTCGAAGATGGTGCAATGATAGTCCATCTGGCCCAGGCGCAGGGCGGCGGTCAGGCCGGCCGGGCCGGCGCCGACGATGGCGATCTTCTGGGTCCTGGCCGGGGCGGCTGCGGGCTTCCATGGCCGGCGCATCTCCTGGTCGGCCATGAAGCGCTTGATCTGGCGGATGGCGACCGGTTGGTCAATATCGCCGCGCCGGCACTTCGTCTCGCAGAAGGCCGGGCAGACGCGCCCGCAGGCCAGGGCGAAGGGGTTGCGCTGGCGGTGGACATTCAGGGCGTCGGCGTAGCGCCCCTGCTCGGTGAGCGCCAGGTAGCCCGGCACGTCTACGCCGGCGGGGCAGGCGTTCAGGCAGCGGGCGATGGTCAGGTCTTTGCATTGGCCGGCCGGGCACTTCTGGTCTTCGATGTGCGCCTTGAATTCATCCATGAAGTAGCGCAGCGAACTCATCACCGGGCCGGGGGTGAGCTGGCCCAGGGCGCACAGGGAGCCGGTCTCCATGCCGGCGGCGATCTCCTTGATGGTGTCTATATCCTCCATCTTGCCCTTGCCCTGGGTGATGCGGGTCAGCACTTCGAGCATGCGCTTGCCGCCCACGCGGCAGGGGATGCACTTGCCGCACGATTCGGCCTGGGCAAAGGTGAGGAAGAACTTGGCGAATTCCACCATACAGGTGTCTTCGTCCACCACGATCATGCCGCCCGAACCCATGACCGCGCCGGCTTCTTTGAGCGAGTCGAAGTCCACCGGCACGTTCAGGTTCTCGGCGGTGATGCAGCCGCCCAGCGGGCCGCCGGTCTGCACGGCCTTGAAGGGCTTGCCATTGAGGATGCCGCCGCCGATGTCGTAGATGATCTCGCCCAGGGTGATGCCCATGGGGACTTCGACCAGGCCGGTGTTGTTGACTTTGCCGGTGAGGGCGAAGATGGCAGTGCCGGGGCTTTTGGGCGTGCCGATCTTGTTGAACCACGACGCCCCATTGACGATGATCTGCGGGATGTTGGCGTAGCTCTTGACGTTGTTGACGTTGGTCGGCTTGCCCCACAGGCCCGAAACGGCCGGGAAGGGCGGGCGGGGCCGCGGCTCGCCGCGCCGGCCTTCGATGGAGGCGATCAGCGCGGTCTCTTCGCCGCAGACGAAAGCGCCGGCGCCCTCTTTCACGTGCAGCTCAAAGCTAAAATTGCCCCCCAGGATATTCTGGCCCAGGACGCCGTACTCTTTGGCCTGGGCGATGGCGATGTGCAGGCGCTTGATCGCCAGGGGGTACTCGGCGCGGCAGTAAATATAGCCTTCCTGCGCCCCGATGGCGTAGCCGCAGATCGCCATGCCTTCGATCAGGCTGTGCGGGTCGCCTTCGATGATGCTGCGATCCATGAATGCGCCGGGGTCGCCTTCGTCGGCGTTGCAGACGACGTACTTGACGGCGCTGGGGGCTTTCTGGGTGAATTGCCATTTGAGGCCGGTGGTGAAGCCGGCGCCGCCGCGACCGCGCAGGCCGGAGGCTTTCACCTCTTCGACCACGGCTTCGGGGGTCATCCCGCTGAGGACTTTGCCCAGGCCCTGATAGCCGCCCTGGGCGATGTACTCTTCGATGCTCTCCGGGTCAATCAGGCCGCAGTTACGCAGGGCGATGCGCTGTTGCTTCTGGTAGAAGGGGATATCGTGATAGAATGGCAGGGCGGTGTGCGCTTCCGGCTCTTTGTAAGCCAGGCGCGGCACCACGCGCCCTTTGATCAAGGTCTCTTCCACCAGGAGCGGGACATCTTCTGCCTTCACCTGGCAGTAGAAGATGCCCTCCGGGTAGATGATCATCACCGGCCCCATGGCGCAAAAGCCGCGGCAGCCGGTCTGGACGATACGCACCTCGTCCGTCAGTCCGCGGCGCTGCACTTCAGCCTTCAGCTCGGAGATGACGGCCGGTGAGTTCGATGCAGAGCAGCCGGTGCCTCCGCAAATCAATACGTTGGCACGGTACAAAGGTTCGACCATTCGGGTCCTCCTTCATCTGACAAGGACTGTAGCCTGGCCCCTCGTGGGCGTCCGAACGGGCACAAGGCCCTAGACTACGATGCTCGCTGCCGCCGGCCTAAAAATGCTTGTAAATGACCTCTTCGTAGAGCGTTTCCAGCTTGCGCTTGTGCGTCAGCTCCTCGTTGGCGAGGAACTCGAACAGATTCCGCACCGTGGCGTCGCCGGTCAGGCCGCCCATCGTCGTGTAAAGCTCATGGGATTCTTTCTCGCGCTGGATGCCGTACATCAGCACCGCCTGCAAGTCGGCGCCGGCCTCCAACGGTTTGGCCGCCAGATGATCGCCTACCTTCAGGTCCGTGACGCGCTTGAATTCGCCCTGCGCGATGTTCCAGGCAATGCCCTGGCGCAGCAGCCCTTCCAGCCGGCTCTTGTGGCCCAGCTCTTCTTTCGCCATATCGCTCAGCATCGTCTGGGCCTGAGTCGCCGTGACGATCCTGGCTGCGCTCGTGTAGAGGGCATACGCATCTTCTTCGCCTTTGATGGCCTGCTTGATGACCGCCTCAATGGCTTTGGTGTGATCCGTCATGTCCGCTCCATCCTCCGTGGATTCTTGCCGGCCGGGGCGCCGGCGCTATTTCTCGACGCGTCCAACCACC
>CAIQJD010000292.1 GCA_903872005.1 uncultured bacterium
CCGACGACCAGCCGGCCGGCGAGCGCGCCGTCGCCTTCGCCCATCCCAACCGTTACCCCGACGGCTACAGCCAGCCTGACGCCCAGCCCCGAACCGACGCGCACGCCAACCGTTACCATGCTGCCCACCGCCTCAGCGACAACAACGTTCACCGCCACGAGCACCCTGACGTCGGCGCCGACACAGACGCAGGCGCCCAGCCCGACCTTGACGCCGACTGCCACCGCCATGCCGACCGCCACCCAGCCGCCGACGCGAGAGCCGGCGCCCACGAAAGAAGTGACGCCGCCGCGCTGAACGCGCCGCAGGAGAGAGATTCGCCGATGCCCACCCAAGCGCCGGCCGCCAGCCGCACGCCGCCCGACTACAGCGAAGCCATCGCGCTGGAATTGCGAGTGGGGAGCGCCGGCCGCGCCCTCTTTCTGGGGGTGGCCGGCCTCATGGCGCTCACGGCCCCGGCCGCCGAGCGGCCGGCCTGGCTGATTGGCCTGACCGTCTACGTCATCGCCGGCGGCCTGCCGCTCATCTTGCTGCGCGTCCCCTGGCTGGCGCAGACCGCGGCGCGTGCGCTGATCCTGGCCGGCCTGTTGGTAGATCTCGCCTTCGCCGCCTGGGCCATCTATCTGGACGGCGGCAGTGGCAGCGGCCTGCTGTTGCTGGACGGCCTGTTGCTCCTGAAAGCCGCCCTGCTCCATCCCGGCGTCCCGCAGACCATGCTCCTCAGCCTGCTGGCCGTGCCGCTGTACGTGGTCTCGCTCTGGGCCGGAGCCGGCAGCCTCTACTTCCTCCGCACGCGTGGCTTCTGGCTGACCTATGGCCTCCTCTGCGCCGGCGCGTGGCTGGCCCTCTACCTAGGCTGGAGCTTGCGCCGGCAAAGCGGTCGCATCCGCCGGCTATATGACATGCTCGGCTCGCAAAGCGCCGATCTGGAGCGCAATACAGCGCGCCTGCAACAGGCCGCCGGCGACTTGAGCGAGCGGGTCGTCGAACTGCGCTCACTGCAAGAGGGCATCAAGGCCATCAGCTCGGCCCTGGCGCTGGAAGATGTGCTGCGCCTGATTGTGGACAACGCCGCGCAGGTGTTGGATGGCTCAACCTGTTACCTGGCGCTGATGGAGCCGGCCGCCAGCCGGCCGACCCTGGCAACCGTCTCATTGGCCGGCGTGCCTCCGACCGACGCGACTCAACGCGCCGCCCTGGAACGCGTCGCCGCAACCACCATGCGCCAACGCCAGGCCCTGCGTATGGAAAGCCTGGCCGCCGGCCATCCGCAGCGCGTCGCCGATGGCGCGCCGGCCACGCTCCTTGCCGCGCCCCTCTTCGTGGACGAGCAGCCCATCGGCGCGCTGATGGCGAGCAGCCCGCAAGGCCGGCCCTTCGAGGCTGATCGCCTGGGGCTGCTCTCGGCCTTCGCCGACCAGGCCGCCCTGGCCGTCAAGAATGCGCGACTCTATCGCGATCTGGCGCTGGAAAAGCAACGCAGCGAAGAGAAGGGCGCCGAGCTAGAGGCTATTCTACGCGGCATCGGCGACGGCGTCATCGTCACCGACCGGGCCGGCCGGCTCCTGCTCCTCAACCCGCGCAGCGCCCACATCTTCGGGCTGAGCGAGCGCCCCACCCTCAACCAACCACTCTCCGAGGTGATCCACAATCCCGACCTGCTGCACTTGTTGGAAGAGACGGCGACGCAGCCCGAAGGCGTGGCGGTACGCGAGATCAGCCTGCCGGCGGTGCGCGAGCGCCAGCCAGTCTACCAGGCGCTGGCCGCCACCATCGCCGGCTCCGACGGCCGGATCAGCGGCATCGTCACGGTGCTGCGCGACATCACCGGCCAAAAAGAGTTGGAGCGCATGAAGTCCAACTTCCTGTCGGTCATCTCCCATGAGCTGAAGACGCCGCTGCACTCCATCAAAGGCTTCGTCGAGATCATCCTGATGGGCAAGACCGGCGCGATCAACGACATTCAGCGCGACTTCCTCAGCACCGTGCGTGACCAGACGGCGCAGCTACAGCGCCTCATCAACGACCTGCTGGAATTCTCACGCCTCGAATCGGGCCAAATCAAGCTGCATCCGCAGGAAGTGGCGCTCCCCTCCCTGGCTGAAGAGGTGATCGAGAAACTAACGCCTCTGGCGCAAGAGGGGGGCGTGCGGCTGTTGTTGAGCGACTTGCCGGCCGATTTCCCGACCATCGAAGCCGACCGCGTGCGCCTGGAGCAGGTTTTCAGCAACCTGATTGACAATGCCATCAAATTCACACCGGCCGGCGGCAGCGTGACCATCAGCGGCGAGGCGGCCGGCGAGCTGGTGCGTCTGCGCGTCGTGGATACTGGCATTGGCGTGCCCGAAGAAGAGCGCCAGCGCATCTTCGACCGCTTCTACCAGGTAGATGGCGGCTCCACGCGCCCCTATCGCGGCACCGGCCTGGGATTGACCATCTGCAAGCACATCATCGAGCAGCACCAGGGGCGCATCTGGGTGGAAGGCCGGGCCGGCGAAGGCGCCATCTTCGTGATTGAGCTGCCCACGCGCCTGGCGCCCAGCGAAGACCTCTCCCTCGACTTCTCGGCCCTGCGCCGCGCCTGAGTGGCGCAGGCTCCGCCATCTGGCGCCCCCTGTGCGTCCCGCCCGTGACGCGTCCGCGTAGTAAGCGCCTCGTGCGCGTCCTCTCTAATGAAACTCTAACGTTCTTCTAGCGCGCTTCTAATACACCTTCTCTACAATCAAGATGTCACGTACAGAGAAGGTGAATGAAGTATGGCTCTCGTATGCGCCAATTGTGGCATCGAAATACGGTGGCTGCCCACCAGAATCGCCGGCGTCGTCTACTGTTGCGCCGGCTGTAGCCTGGGCGGCCCATGCACCTGCGACTATGAACAGTTGCCGCCGGCCGACGCGCCAGAAAGCGATCAGGCGGCGGACCACCCGCTGAGCAGCACGCTGATGGAGGATCAAGATGGGACGGATTGTAGGAATTGACTTGGGAACCACGAACTCGGTGATTGCAGTGATGGAAGCCGGCGACCCGGTCGTCATCGCCAATGCGGAAGGCGGCCGCACCACCCCGTCTATTGTAGCATTCACGAAGAACGGCGAGCGCATGGTCGGCCAGACCGCCAAGCGCCAGACCGTGGTGAACCCGGAGAATACGGTTTTTTCGATCAAGCGTTTCATGGGCCGGCGCTATGATGAAGTGGAAGCCGAGCGCAAGCGCGTGCCCTTTGAGGTGACGCGGGGGCCGGCGCAGGATGCGCGCGTGCGAATCCCGATCATGGGCAAGGAGTACACGCCGCAGGAAATCTCGGCCATGATCTTGCAGAAGCTCAAGGCCGACGCCGAAGCCTATCTGGGCGAGACGATCACGCAGGCTGTCATCACCGTGCCGGCTTATTTCAACGACGCCCAGCGTCAGGCCACCAAGGACGCCGGCAAGATCGCCGGCCTCGACGTACTCCGCATCATCAACGAGCCGACGGCCGCCTCGTTGGCCTATGGGCTGGACAAGAAGAAGTCCGAGACGATCCTGGTCTTCGACCTGGGCGGCG
>CAIQJD010000293.1 GCA_903872005.1 uncultured bacterium
CGAACATCGAGAAGATCATCTTCAACATTGTGCCGCAGAACTTCACCGGCTTCTTGCAGATGTACAAAGCCGGCGACCTGGATGGCGAAGTCTCCGTCCGCGGCGACGATCTGGCCCAGGCTTTGACGGATGCCACGCTGAAGAAGGAAATGCAGCTCAGCGTCCTGCCGGTCACGTCCTTCCTGTACATGAACCCGACCAAGGCGCCCTTCGACAAGCCGGAGACGCGCCAGGCGATCATGCACGCCGTGAACCAGGAAGCGATCTGCAGCGAAGTCATGCGCGGCACCTGCAAGGCCATCTATGGCCTGCTGCCGTGGGACTTCCCTTGCACGAGCCAGACCGATGCGGCGCTGAAAGCGATCCAGAAGTATGACGTCGCGATGGCGAAGGACCTGTTGGCGAAGGCCGGCTTCCCCGACGGCAAGGGCTTCCCCGAAATGATCCTGTACACCCGCGGCGGCGAGTACGTGCGCGAGGCCGAAGCGGTCCAGGCCATGCTGAAGCAGAACCTGGGCATCACGGTGAAGACGCAGGACATCGAGCGCGCCATGTTCTCGGACATGCGCTCCAAGAACGACGTGGCGTTCTGGTATGGCCGCTGGGGCGCGGACTTCATTGACCCCAGCAACTTCGCCGACTTCTGGCCGGACAAGCCGTACCCTGGCTTCACCAACACCGAGTTCAAGACGCTCATTGACAAGGCGCGCTCCATGCCGAATAGCGCCGAGCGCTGCAAGCTGTATAATGATGCGGAGAAGGTGCTGGCGGCCGATGGCATCGCCAAGTTCATGGGCAACCTGTACGGCGGCGCGCTGTACAAGTCCAACGTGGGCGGCCTGCCGCTCAACAAAGACGGCACGTTCGGGCCGTACAACATGATTATCCGCCAGTCCATCTATATCAAGAAGTAGTTCGGGATTGGCGCTTGTCCCTTGGTGGGGGCCGGCCGTGACGCCGGCCCCCACCAAGGACGCCGGCCATCCAATGAGGGGGCTTTTCCATGGCGCGTTACGTGCTGGGACGTCTGATCGGTCTGGTCGCGGTGCTCCTCGCGGTATCGGTCCTGATTTTCGTGCTCATTCACATGATCCCCGGCGGGCCTTTTGACAACAATCCGGCGTCGAAGAATGACCGGCCGGTGCCGGAGCACATCCGCAAGGCGCTGCTCGCCAAGTACGGTCTGGATCAACCGCTCTATATTCAGTATATTCGTTACATGACGAATGCCATGAAGGGCGATTTCGGCGTATCATTTCAGTATGGCGAGGAAGTGTCGCAGCGCATCGCGCGTACCTGGCCGGTCTCTCTAGAATTGGGCGCGATTTCGATGCTGATTGGCATTCCGATCGGCGTCGGCCTGGGGCTTCTGGCCGCGCTCAAGCCGAACTCCTGGTTGGATTATTTGACATCCATCATTGTGGTCTCTACCTTCGTCACGCCTACTTTTGTCATCTGTATCATCCTCGTGATCATCTTCGCGGTCAACCTGAAATGGCTGCCGAGCGGCGGGTGGGGGCAGCCCAAGCACATGATCATGCCGGTCTTCGTCTATGTGATTGGCCTGATCGGCGGGCTGGCGCGTTACACCCGTTCCGGCATGGTGGAAGCAATGCGCGCCGACTACATCCGCACGGCTTACGCCAAAGGCTTGCCGCGCCGGGTGGTGATCCTGAAGCACGCCTTCAAGAATGCTTCGATGCCGCTCATCACCATGTCGGGCGGCCTCGTCGTGAACATGCTGATGGGCACCTTCTTTGTGGAGAACATCTTCCGCATTCCCGGCATGGGCGGCGCGACTACCTATGCCATCTACTATCGCGACTATCCGGTCATCATGACGATGATCCTGTTGTGGACCTTCTTGATTACGGTCGGCTTCCTGGTGGTAGATTTGCTCTATGCGGTGGTGGATCCGCGCATCCGTCTCGGAGGCAAAGCATGATGGCCGTCAATTCCAGCAGTCAGAACGCGAATGCGGGGAATGCGGTTCAGGAGATCCGCTTCCGCAAGGAGCGCAGCCTGTGGGGGGATGCGCTGCGGCGGTTTTCACGCAACCGGCTGTCTATGGTATCTGCGGCGTTTGTCGTGGCGCTGATTTTGATGGCCGTGCTGGCCGGCGTCCTGGCGCCCGAAGGCTACGACCATCAGGTGCTCACCGAAGCCTGGAAATACCCCTCGGTGAAACACCCCCTGGGTACCGACCCCTTTGGCCGCGATGTCCTGACGCGCATCATGTACGGGGCGCGCATCTCACTGGCCGTCGGCTTCATCAGCAATGTCGTCGCGCTCCTCATCGGCCTCCCCTTCGGGACGGCGGCGGCGTGGTTTGGCGGCGCGGTGGACTACATCTTCTGTCGCGTGATGGAAGTGCTCAACGCGATTCCCAACCTGCTGCTGGGCATCATGATTATGGCGATCCTGGGGGCCGGCATCCAGAACGTCCTCTTCGTGTTCATCTTCACCGGCTGGATGGGCACGGCGCGCATGATTCGCGGGCAATTCCTGGCGCTGCGCGAGCACACGTATGTCGAAGCGGCGCGCTGCATCGGCGTCAAGGATTGGAAGATCATTTGGCGGCACCTGTTGCCGAACACATACAATGTGCTCATCGTCGGCGTGACTATGGGCATTCCGAGCGCGATCCTGGGCGAGTCGAGCCTCAGCTTCCTGGGCATCGGGGTCAATCCGCCGCTGCCCAGTTGGGGGCGCATGTTGAACGACTATCTGTCGGCGCTGCAAACGCACTGGTATCTGGCGCTCTTTCCCGGCTTGATGATCGCTATCACGATGTTCGCGTTCACGCTGATGGGCGATGGCTTGCAGGATGCCCTCGATCCCACGGCCGGCAAGTGACGCTATGCAGACAGCACACCGTGACTGGCAAGCCGCTGACCGCGAGTTGATCCTCGATTCCATGCTCTACGGGCGCGCCTACACCTACGCCACGGGGCTGTGCGAGACGGCGGAGCATCGGTTTGCCGGCAGCGCCGGCGACCGGGCTGCGACGCGCTATTTGCTGGGCGTGTTGGCGGAGCTGGGCCTGGCGGAGATTCGCGCCGAGCCATTCTCCATCACGGCGTGGGAGCGCGGCCCAACGGAGCTGACCTTGCTGGAGCCGCGGGCGCGCCGGCTCGACGCGCTGGCGCTGGCCGGCTCGCCCTCGACCGAGATCGAGGCCGAGCTGGTGGATGTGGGCTATGGGACGGAAGAGGAGGTCGCCGCGCTGGGCGTGAGCCTGGCCGGCCGCCTGGCGCTGGCGCGCAGCGATGCGCCGGCCTCGCTGCGGCGGGGCATGTATCGCGGCGAGAAAGTCCTGCGCGCCCGGTCGCATGGCGCAGCCGGCATCATCATCGCCAACGCGGCGATGGGGTTGCTGCCGCTGGCCGGCTCGTTGGGCTTCAGCCCAGAGACGATCTTGCCGGCCGTGACGGTGAGTTATGAGACCGGCGAGGCCCTGCGGCGGATCAGCCGCGCCGGCGGAACGGCGCGCCTGCGCCTGAAGATGGAACATGCCGCCCGGCCGGCCGTGACGCATAACGTCGTCGGCGAATTGACCGGACGGGCGTGGCCGGAACGCTGCCTGTTGGTGGGCGCGCACTTTGACAGCCACGATCTGTGCGAGGGGGCGCGCGATGACGCCGGCGGCGTGGGGATCGCGCTGGAAATCTTGCGCCTGCTCAGCCGCAGCCCGGCCGGCGTGGGGCGCACGGTGCGCTTCATCGGGTTCGGGGCGGAAGAGTTGGGCCTGCTGGGGGCCGATGCCTACCTTGCGGCGCACGAGGCAGAGCTAGATGTGCTGGATCTGGTGCTGAATCTGGATTGCGCCGGCCGGCCAGGGCGCAAGGAGTTCTACGTGAACCAGTGGCCGGCGCTGCGGGAAGTCCTGCAGGCCGCCACGCGCGATATCGCCGACATGGGGGTTGCGGACGGGCCGCCCAGCACGCACATGGATCATTTCCAGTTCTATCTGCGCGGCGCGCCGACGGCCACCCTGGCCGGCGGGAGCGCCGACCCCAAAGACGCCTATCATCATACCGCCGCGGATACCCTGGACAAACTGTCGGCCGAGGATGCACAGGCCGAGGCGCTGCGGGCGGCGCGGACGCTGCTCCGCTTGAGCTGGGCCTGGCCCTGGCCGGCGCAGCGCCGCTCGACCGAAGAGGTGCGCCAATTGCTCAAGACGGGCGGTATGGCCGAGAGCCTGGCCGCGGAAGGCCGCTTCCCCCTGGGGAAGTAGGGCCGGCCGCGACGTTCAGTCCGAGAGGACAATTGCCCCGCAGGGGGGAAAGGAGATCCAAGAGATGGTTCTGAGCAGACCGCTGGACGTGGCTCTGATTGGGACTGGTCATCGTTCCCAGGTGGTGTATCGGCCGATCTTCGCCGCGTTGCGACGGGAAGGGGTGCGACTCGTGGCGGTATGCGACCCGGTGCGCGAGCACGCGGACGCGTACGCGGAGAGCCTGGGCGTGCCGGCGTTCTATTCCATCCGCGAGCTGGTGCGCGCTCGCCCCATGGAGGCGGCGATCATCGTTGCGCCAGTGGAGGTGCATCACGCCCTTTCGTGCTATCTCTCAGCGAACGGCATCCACAACGTCACGGAGACGAGCATGGCCGATACCCTGGCGCAGGCGCAAGATATGGTGCGCGCCGCGCGTCAGGCCGGCGTGGTCATGCGGGTGGGCGAGCAATTCTTTCGCCTCCCCTTCGAGCGTCTGGCGCAACGCGTCGCCAAGACCGGCTTCCTCGGCCCGATCCGGCGCATCATCAGCACGTTCGACCATACCGGCTATCACAATAACTCCTGCTGGGTCGTCTTCTACGGCGCGCATCCGCTGACGGCCCAGGCCGTGGAGCACAGCATGCCGGTGGCGCCGCACCATTCGATGGCCCACCGGTTTCACACGCAGGAGACATTCCGGGCGCATTTCTACACCTTCCCCGGCGACCGGCTGGTCGCCGACATGACCAGCAACGGCAAGGGGCTGCTGGGGCGCTACCCGCGCCCAGGCTATACCCAGATTGAGGGGGAGCGCGGGGCGATTGTGTGGCGGGCGGCCAGCCGGTGGAATTGTCCGCTGCATCAAGGCGAAGGCGAAGTGCGCTACTGTTCAGATCACGCCCTGGAGACGAATGGCGCGGCCGACACGGTCTTCCCCATCGTCCAGATGTCTGAGAGTGACCTGATTAAGTCCATGGCCATTCACCTGCCGGTGGGACATATCGAGTATGTCAATCCCTTCTATGCGCCGACGGAACATCCGAATGGCGCGCTGAACTTCTATCATGCCGCGGTGGCCGAGCAGGTGCTCGATTTCGCCTGCGCCGTGCGCGGCGAAGAGGAGGCCGTCGAGTATACCGCCGAGGATGCGCTGATGGCGATGATGATGGAAGTGGCCTGTCGCGAATCCATCTTGCGGCGCGGGGAGCAGATCGCGTTGCCCCTGACCGGCGAGCTGGAGTCCGAGCGCAAGGTGCATGAAGCGCTGCGGGCAAAGAATGGCGTGGATCCATTGGACATGGAAGGCATGTTGGAGCGATCTATCCCGCGCGCCTGACGATGCCAGGCGCCATCATCTCAGCACAAGGCAAGGTGGTTGCATGACCGTTCAGACAAGCGCGCCGGCGATTTCGACGCTGGCGCAACTGCGCGCGGATACGGCCGTCGCGCGCGACTACATCTATCTCCAGACCGCCTCGCACGGCCCGACGCCCGATTCGACCCAACAGTTCATCACCGAGATGATGCGCGAAGAGAACAGCGTCGCGCTGGCCGCCGGCGGGCCAATTCGCAGCCCCAAGTTCCACGCCCGCGTGGAAGCCAGCCGGCGCGACCTGGCCGGCTTCCTGGGCGTGGCGGAGCGGGAGCTGGCCTGGACCTACAATACGTCTACGGGGACGCGCCTGGCGGCGCGGAGCGTGGACTGGCAACGCGGCGACCGGTTGGCCGTCACCGATGTGGAACATGCCAGCACCCGCGAGCTGCGTCGCGCCATGGAGTCCGGGCTGGATATTTCTACCACGGTGATCCCCACCGGCCGCGACGCCGAATTCGCGCCGGACTACTTCCTGGAGCAACTGGAGGCGCGCCTGACCGGCGACCACCGGCTGCTCATCATGAGCCACGTGGCGAATACCGACGGCCGGCGGCTGCCGGTGAAAGAGGCCGTGCAGATCGCGCGCCGGCGCGGCGTCCCCACGTTGATTGACGGCGCACAGGCGGTCGGCGTCTTTCCGTTCAGCGTGGGCGAGATCGCCGCGGACTTCTACAGTGGGTCGGTGCATAAGTGGCTGCTGGGGCCGGCCGGCGTCGGCTTCCTGGTGGTGCGCGCCGACCGGCTGCCGCTGTACAACCCGAACTTCGTGCCGCCGGAGCGCGACCCGGGTCTTTTGCGCCAGACCGGCGGGGGGCTATCGGCCGGCCGCCTGTCAGAGGTGGGCACGCCCAATGTGACGCTGCGGATGGCCGGCGTCTACAACGTGGAAATGTTTCAGCGTATTGGCATGGAGGTGATCGAAGCGCAGATCCGCGCCCTGGCCTATCGGCTGCGCGATGGGCTGCGCCAGGTCGCCGGCGCGCGCCTCGCCGGCCCGTATGCCTGGGAACTCTCTTCGGGCATCACCAGCATCCATCTGCCGGGCCGTTCCGAAGAGGAGATGATTGGTCTGGTCACGCGCCTACGCGAAGAGCATCACATCTGCACGAAATACCGCCCCGAAATCGAGGCTATCCGTGTGGCAACCGCGCCCTTCAATACGGCCGAGGAGGTGGATCGGTTCCTGGAGACTCTGGCGCGGCTGCTGGCCGGGATGTGATGGCATGAGCCTCTTCTCGCGACTCGCCGGCGCGGACGCGGCGCACTGGGCGCGCCAGATGTTTGGCGGCTCGGCCACGCAAGAAGATCGCAATGTGCGCCTGGTCTTTTTGGACGCCCTGTGGGTCGCCGTCATGGGCGCCGGGGCCGGCACGTTCATCGGCGTCTTCATGGCCCGCCTGGGAGCGAGCAATCTCGAGCTGAGTCTGCTGACTTCGATCCCGGCGGCGATGAGCCTGCTGACCACGCTGCCGGCCAGCGCCGTCGTCGAGCGCCAACAAAACCAGGTACGCACGGTCACGCTCTTCCGGGCGCTCTATCGCACAGTGTACGTCTTCCTGGCCGTTGCGCCGTTCTTCGTGGCGCGCGAGTTGATCGTCGCGATCCTGGTTCTGGCCGGCGTGCAGGCGGCGCTGAAAGAGGTGCAGGGGCTGGCCTACTTCTCGGTGGTGACCGCGGTGACGCCGCGCGGCCGCCGGCCGGCGGTCAATGGGATGCGCTGGGCCACGGTCAGCGTGGTCTCTGCCAGCGCCGTGGCGCTCTTCGGACGCTTGCTGGATGTCCCGCTTTTCACCTTCCCGCGCAACTATCAGATACTCTTCGGATTGACCGCCGTCATCGGCTTCCTGGCGTTGATTTCATTCAGTCGCATCCGCGCGCCGGCGGACGCCGCCCCGCCGCGCACGCTCTCCGGGACGCAGCATTTCCTGGCCGTGTGGCGGCCGGCTGTGCAGAGTCCCGAATTCGTGCGCTATCTCATCAGCACCGCCGCGTTGCGCCTGGGCATGGCGCTGCCGGCCGGCCTGTTCAGCGTCTTTTGGATCCGGCATTTGCAGGCCAGCAACAGCGTCATCGGCCTGCGCGAGATGGCGGCGCAGGCCGCGCTGGTGGTGGGATATCTGGTCTTCGGCCGGCTGGCGGTGCGGCGTGGCAATCGCGCGGTGCTCTTGATGAGCGCCATGGGGCTGGCCCTGTACCCGGCAGCGACGGCCCTGTGCCCCAACCAGTACTGGCTCTTGCCGGTCGCAGCGCTGAATGGCTTCTTCTCCGGCGGGATCAGTATTTCGTTCTTCGAGGGCGTCGCCGAAGCGGCCCCGCCTGGCAAGCGGCCAAGTTTCAGCGCGTTCAACAACGTCGTCAGTGGGGCGGCCGGTTTCAGCGGGCCGCTGCTGGGGGCCGGCATCGCGGACTGGTTGGGCATTCCCGCGGCGTTCTTTTTGGCCGGCGCGTTGCAAGTGATCGGCGCGCTATTGTGTTGGCGCCTGGGCGTCGCGCGCGCCAGGCCATCGTAGATCAGGGCATTCAACAGGAGATGGGAACATGGTGATCCGCGCAGGCAAGTTCAATTACGAGAAAGTAGGCGACTGGCATCATACGGTCAAAGGCTACCGGCTGCCAGGGATGGTCTCCGAGCTGGCGGTGGATTCGCAGGATAACATCTACGCGTTCTGCCGGCCGGAGCAGGGCGAGCCGCCGATGCTGGTCTTCACCCGCGAGGGGGACTTCATCGCCACGTGGGGCGCCGGCATCTTCACGGAGCCGCACGGGCTGTATATTGATCGGGACGATATGATCTACGTGACGGACCGCGAGGATCATACGGTCCGCAAGTTCACGAAGGATGGCAAGCTGTTGATGACGTTGGGGACGGCGCACCAGACCGGCGCGCCGGGGATGCCCTTCAACCGGCCGACGAAGGCCGTTCTTGCGCCGTCGGGCGACATCTTCGTCTCCGATGGCTATGGACAGGAGCGCGTGCATCGCTTCTCGCCGGCCGGCGAATTGCTCGATTCGTGGGGCGAGAAAGGCTCCGAGCCGGGCCAAATGCTGTTGCCGCATGGCATCTGGGTGGACCGGCGGGGGCGGGTGATGGTGGCAGATCGCTACAACAACTGCGTCTCGCTGTTCAATCAGCAGGGCGCGTTCCTGGAAGCGTGGCCGGTGAAGGGGCCGAATGACATTTACATTCGGGACGATATCGTGTACGTGACGGAGCGCCCCATGGCGATCTTCAGCCTGGATGGCGAGCGGATCGGCGGGTTCGGCGACATGGGGACGCACGCCGTGTGTGTGGATTCGCAAGGTTCCATCTATCTCGTCACCGGCCATACGGCCGCCGAGGCGACGCTGGAGAAGTTCGCGCGCTGCTGAGCGCAAGCCGGCGCGTGGCAAGGCTTCCGAGGTCCAGACAACTTCGGAAGCCTCGTCGCGTCCGGCCGCGCGCCCAACTCCCGCCTGTCCTGGTTTACCAATGATCGGACACTCGCGCCGGCGCAGAACCGTTGACGTCTGCCCAGGGCCGCGCTACAATAGAGGCAGGGGTTGTGTATCCTGCGCGCTGGGCGCTGACCCCATGGGGACGGTGGAAAACGATCGGTTCATGGGATAGGGGGTAAAGATGTCAAAGAAGATCTGGGCGCTCGTATTGGTGATCATCTTGTTGTTGTCCATCAGCAGCGTGGCCGCGGGGCCATCGGCGGCCGAAGCGCCGGTCGAAAAAGTGCCGGGGCAGTACATCATCGTCTTCAAGGACGATGTCGTGGATGCGGAAGCTGAGACCGCCCAACTGGAGCGCAAGCATGGCCTGGGCGTGCAGTACATCTATGGTCACGCGCTCAAGGGTTTTGCGGCCACGATTCCTGCCGCGCGCCTGGCGGCCGTCAAAGCGGATCCGCGCGTGCAATTTGTCAGTGAGGACAAGATCGTTGAAGCGGTGGGCATGGCCCCCGTCGTCGCCGGCGACGGCGTTCCCACCGGCGTGCTCCGTGTCGGAGCCGGCGACGCCACTACCGTGCATCAGGCCAGCACCGTGAACGTGGCCGTCATTGACACCGGCATTGATCTCACCCATCCGGACCTCAACGCCGTGAGCGGCAAGAACTGCGTCCGCACGAGCAAGACCGCCAACGACGACAATGGACATGGCTCCCATGTCGCCGGCACCATCGCGGCCAAGAACAACGGCGCCGGCGTTGTCGGCGTCGCGCCCGGCAGCAAGCTCTACGCGGTGAAAGTGCTCAACGCGGCCGGCAGCGGTACCACGTCTCAGGTGGTGTGTGGCATTGACTGGGTCACCGCCAACGCCAAGACCCTGAACATCAAGGTCGCCAGTATGAGCCTGGGCGGCTCCGGCTTGAATGACAATAACTGCGGGAATACCAATTTTGACGCGATGCACAAGGCGATCTGCAAATCGGTCGCCGCGGGCGTCACCTACGTCGTTGCCGCCGGCAACAGCGCTGCCAATCTGGCGACCTTCACGCCGGCCGCCTATCCCGAAGTCCTGACCGTGACGGCCTTGTCGGACAGCGACGGCCAGCCGGGCGCGGCCGGCGGCGCGCCCACCTGTCGCACCGGCGAGCTGGACGACAAGTATGCGACATTCTCCAACTACGCCGTGGCGACCGCCGAGCAGAATCATACCGTCGCCGGCCCTGGCGTCTGCATCAAGTCCACCTGGAAGACTGGCGGGTACAATACGATCTCTGGCACCAGCATGGCGACGCCGCACATCAGCGGCGTGGTGGCGTTGTGCTTCGGCAATGGCGGCGTGGCCGGCCCGTGCAGCGGCCTGACGCCGGCGCAAGTCATCCAGAAGATCCGCGCCGACGCCCTGGCGCACGCCACGTCGGCCAATGGCTTCACGGGCGATCCGTTGCACCCCATCGCCGGCAAGTACTTCGGCTATGCCGCCTGGGCCGGGGGCTATTAGTTTAAGCGTCACCTCGCAGCAGCGCAGTGTGGAGCCTGACCGCCAGAGTTTTTGGGACGCCGGCGGTCAGGCTCTACGTCTATCTCAAGTTGCATTTGGCCGGCGGGCTACAAGGAGAAAGAGGTGAATTCGGAGAAGCTCGTGCGGAGTCCGCGTGGGTTAGTCGAGCTGGGCGCTTTCGAGGAGGTGTTCAGCATCCCGCAGCACTATTTGAACGACCATTGCTTCGTGCGCCACGACGCCCTGTGGCACTTCTTCGGCATCATCGGCCCGGTGGGCAAGAGCTGCTTTGACGCCGGCAGCGAGATCGCCTTCGCCCATGCCGTCAGCCCAGACTTGCGCCATTGGGAGCGGCGCGCCGATGTCCTCGGCATCACCGGCCTGTGGCCGGAGACCAGCCATGTCTACGCGCCCAACATCATGGAACACGCCGGCCGGTTCTACATGCTCTACACCGCGGTAGACGAGACATGCAGCCAGCGCCTGTGCCTGGCGACCTCGACGGACCTGGATCAGTGGGAGCGCTACGCCGGCAACCCGGTCATCGTCCCGTCCCTGGCCTGGGCGCGCTGGCCCAATGCCCAGGACGACCACTGGGGCGCGTGCCGCGATCCGCACATCCTGCGCCTCGAAGACGGTCGCTTCGCGGCCTACTGGGTGGCCGAGGTACGCGAGCCGGCCGGCAACGAAGTCACTTGCATCGCCGCCTCCATCTCCGACGATCTGGTGCACTGGCAGGAGATCGGACCGATCTTCAGCATGCGCGCCTGGGACGAGCCGCCGACCCGCGCCGTCGAGTCGCCTTGCGTCGTCCCGAAAGATGGCAAGTACTGGCTCTTCTTCAAGCATGGCTGGTGGACCCACGTCGCCTGTTCGGCGAACCCGTTAGACTTCCGCGATGCCGCGCCGGCGCGCCTGGGCTTTTGCCATGCCGCCGAGGTCTTCCCGTGGGAGGGCGCCTGGTGGATCAGCCATTGCTCGGCCGACCCGGCCGACTACATGTACCGCCAATCCAACCGCACGCGCGGGCTGTTCCTGGGACATTTGGATTGGCCGGCCGGGGAATACCCGCGCTTGCTGTAATCGCGCAAGCCAGTTGCGCCATTTTGCAGTCGTGTTATAATACTGGCCTCATTCCAGCCTCAACCGTCGCGTCCTGATCTTGGAGTGTGTTTCACACCTTATGAAGGCGGACGCCCGAGGGCGGCGTAGGCCAGTTCCTCGTGGGCGTTCTGGTCGCCCGGTCAGATACGCGCGCAAGGCGCGGGACTACGCTGCGCCGGCACGCTGAAACACAG
>CAIQJD010000294.1 GCA_903872005.1 uncultured bacterium
CTCCTCCAGATGCTTCAAGGCTTCTTCGCAGCTCGGCAGCACTGTACCCTCGGGTACGAGCTGTGATAGGACCTGGCTGATTGATGTTATTCCGTCCCTGGGTCTTTCCTTGACTGCTGCCCGGGAGGCCTCGGCCGCAGGACGCGCCGGCCGGACTGCTGCCGGTTTGGGCGGCGGCGACGGTGATGCGGAACACGCGCAAGCCGTTCTTCGCCGGCGCGGAGAGCGCGGCCGAGGTGCGGGCCATCGTCCGTATGGCGGGGGCGTGCTGCGGCGGGGCAGAGGCATTCCGCCGGCAACCGACGGTGGCCTTCGGCATCTCGCCGGTCAGCCCGCTGACCTTCCCGGAGAAGACGACGGAGGCGATCCTGGAGACGGCGCGGCTGGGCGCGCCGCTGATGCCGCTGCCGGCGCCGTCGTTGGGGGCGACCAGCCCGATCACGTTGGCGGCGGCGGTGGCCCAGCAACATGCCGAGCTATTGGCCTGTATGGTCCTGGCCGGCGCGGCACGGGCCGGCGTGCCGATGCTGTACTGTTCGCGCATCAGCGCGACGGACCTGCGGACGGCGACATCGAGCTGGGGCGGGCCGGAGGTGGGATTGGCCGGCGCGTGGGCGACGGGTTTGGCCCATCGCATCGGCTTGCCGTGCGATACGTATGGGTTGTGCACCAGCTCGGCCGGCCTCGACCCGCAGGCGGCGTTCGAGAAGCTGAACAATAGCTGGCCGCCGCTGCTGGCCGGCGCGGATGTGCTTTCGGGGGTGGGGAGTCTGGGGAGCCTGCTGGCCGGCAGCTATGAAGCGGCGACGATTGACGATGAGATGATCGCTCTGTTGCGACACATCGAACGCGGGTACGGCGTGAGCGATGAGACGCTGGCCTTCGATGTGATGCGTGAGGTCATTGAGGGGAACGACGTGTTCCTGGGTCATTCGCAAACGGTGCGGCAGATGCGACGCGGCGCGATGTGGACGCCGAAGGTGAGCGACTGGAGCGCCGACGGGGAGGGAGGTGGGATCGTGGCGCGGGCGCGGGCGCGCGCCGGCGACCTGCTACGATCCCACGAGATCACGCCGTGGCCGGATGATGTCGAGCGAGAGTTGACGGAGATCGTTGAGGAGGCCGGCGTGCGAGGAAAGGGGCATTACGTTGAACGAGACAACTGAGAAAGTCCGCCGCAAGATCATCAACGCCTGGTGTATGTACGACTGGGCGAACTCGGCCTTTGCCACGAGCATCATGGCGGCCGTGTTGCCGACGTTCTACAGCTCGGTGGCGGCCGGCCACATGGCCCCGAATGTCGCTTCGGCCTACTGGGGCTATACTACTTCCATCGCGCTGTTCATTTCGGCGTTCGCGTCGCCGATTTTGGGCGCGCTGGCCGACTACACGGGCATCAAGAAGCGCCTGCTGGCCGGCTTCGCCCTGCTGGGCATCTTCTTCACGGCGCTGCTGTTCCTGGTTTCGACCGGCGATTGGCTCATGGCCTCGATCTTCTTCATCCTGGCGGATATTGGGTTCAACGGGTCGCTGGTGTTCTACGATTCGTTGCTCCCGCACATCACGCGGCCGGATGAAATGGATCGGGTCTCGGCGAAGGGCTATGCGCTGGGCTACGTGGGCGGCGGCATCCTGTTGGCGATCAATCTGGTGATGATCATGAAGCACCAGTGGTTCTTGTTCCCGAACCAGGAGATCGCGACGCGCGCGACGTTCATTTCGGTGGCGATCTGGTGGGCGGTCTTTTCGATCCCGGTGTTACGCACGGCGCCAGAGCCGCCGGCGCGCCGGCCTGCCGGCGAGCGCAAGAATCCGTTTCGCAACACCTTCGTGGAGCTGGGTCACACGATCTCGGAGATTCGCAAGTTCCGCGAGCTGACCAAATTCCTGGTCGCGTTCTGGGTGTATAATGATGGGATTGGCACGATCATCAGCATGGCGGCGATTTATGGGAAAGAGATTGGTATTGGCACCGAGGCGCTGGTGGGGGCGCTGTTGCTGACGCAGTTTGTGGGCATCCCGTGCGCGATCCTGTTCGGTCGCCTGGCGCGGCGGATCAGCGCGAAGACCGCGATTGTGCTGTCTTTGAGCGTGTATACGGTGATCTGCATCGCGGCGTTCTTCATGAGCAAGCCGTGGCATTTCTGGGCGCTGGCCGGCGCGGTGGGATTGGTGCAGGGCGGCAGCCAGGCGTTGAGCCGCTCACTCTTCGGCGCGATGGCGCCCAAGTCGAAGTCGGGCGAGTTCTTCGGCTTCTATGATGTCAGCACGAAGGTGGCCGGCATTGTCGGGCCGGCGGCCTTCGGGTTGGTATCGCAACTGAGTGGATCGAGTCGTCTGAGCATCATCTCGTTGATCGTGTTCTTCGTGGCCGGCGCGGCGCTACTGAGCACGGTGAATGTGCCGGCCGGCATTCGCGTGGCGCAGGAAGAAGAGCGCCTGGCTGGCTGATCCAGTGGCCCATGGGGCAAGAGCAGGCGATATCCCAGGCGCCTGCTCTTGCCCTGGCTTTGCGAAGGGATTGCTTCGCTGGTTCTGGCACGAGCGGCGCGCCGGCTGAGAAAATGATTGACGGCGCGTGAAAGTCGTGCTATCATAGCAGTGTCGTTCGTTCAAGTGTCTCGTCCGCTTGGTTCCGCTTTGGGGGAGAGTCGTCGGTGGACAATCTCGAACGTAAACCCTTTGTAGTCTCTGCGGCTGCCTTTACGGATCCTGGTCGGGTACGCAAGAACAATCAGGACTACATCGCCTATCACATACCCAAAGAAGCCGCGATCCGCGACGTTTACGGCGCGCTGTTCCTGGTTTGCGACGGAGTCGGCGGACACAGCGCCGGCGAGGTTGCCAGCGAACATGCCGGCCAGCGCGTTCTCAGCGACTACTATCAAGCGCCGGCCGAGCAGGCGGCGGCGGCCCGATTGACCGCGGCCATTCAGCAGGCGAACGCCGATATCCTGCGCGAGAATGCCGGGCAGCCGGAAGCGCGCATGATGACCACGACGATCGTGGCGGCTGTGATTGAAGGCTGGCGCTTGAGCCTGGCGCATGTGGGGGATAGCCGGGCGTATCTGATTCGGGCCGGCCGGATTACGCAATTGACGGCCGACCATTCGTGGGTGGCTGAGATGGTGCGCGCCGGCGATCTGACGCCGGAGGAAGCGCGCCAGCATCCCTGGCGGAATCGCATCACGCGCTCTTTGGGCATGAAGGAGCGGGTCGTTGTAGATTCGCAGGTCGTCGAGGTTGTTCAGGGCGATGTGGTGTTGCTGTGCAGCGATGGATTGACGCGCCACGTGGCGGATGCGGAAATCGCCGAGATGGTGACGCGGCAGCCGGCTTTTGCGGCTGGGCAGGCGTTGGTTGATCTGGCGAAAGCACGCGGGGGCAGCGACAATATTTCCATCGTGGTGGCGCAACTGCTATCGCCTGATGCGGCGCTGGCGGGCGAGGCGCAGGGGGCAGCCCCGAGCCGGGCGGCTGGCGCGCCGGCGGCGCGCCGGCGCGTGCCGCTCTGGGTACCGTTGGCGCTGGCGGCCGCGGCGCTGTTGTTGGCGGTCGCGTTGGCGCTCATGTATACCCAGACCAACTGGCTGCGCCGGCAACCGGCCAGCACGCCAACTATCGTGCCGACGGTTGCGCCGGCGGGCGCGTCAGTGGTTGCTCCGACGGCCAGCGCGACGAACACCAGCGCGCCGCCTGCGGGGACGGTTGTCCCGACGGCCGGGCCGGCCGATACGGAGACGCCCACGGTCGTTTTGTCGCCGGGCGCGCCGACCTCGACGAGCCGGCCTACGCTGACCGTCACGCGCACGCCGTTGCCCCCGACGGTGACGCAGACGGCCACGGACGCGCCTACGGCCGCTCCGACCATCGGCCGGGAGGACACGGCGACGCCGCACGCAACGGGCCTGCCCACGAAAGCGCCGTCGGCGACATCGCTGCCTATCCCTACCGTGCCGACGGTTGCTCCGACCAAGCTCAACCCAACCCCCACCAAGCCGAACAAGCCGACGTCGCAGGGTTCCGTTTCAGGCTGATTGACAGACCGCGCGCCGGGAGGAGGAGAGAGATGCAAGAAGGGTCAGTCCTGCGTAACAACTACTATTTGGAGCGGCTGATTGGACGCGGCGGCATGGCCGACGTCTATCTGGCCTTTGACAATCGCCGGCAGACGCACGTCGCGGTCAAGA
>CAIQJD010000295.1 GCA_903872005.1 uncultured bacterium
CGGCATCCAGCCGGTGATCGAGCATGTTGTAGGCCACTTGCAGCACGTCGTAATGCCCGTCGCGGATGACTGCCAGGGGGTCTTCGACGCCGTAGACGGAGCCGCCCAGGAAGCGCACTTTGCCGGCGCGCTGCGCCTCTTGCAGCACTTCCAGCACATCCCCTCGCTCTACCACTTCTTTCGTGATGTTGTGCACCTGCATCACGTCAATCGAGTCGGTCTGCAGAGCCTTCAGGCTGGTCTCGATGGAATCGCGCACCGCCTGTTTTTGTTCTTTGGCGGAGTAGCCCTTGTCGCCGTAGTGCAACGTTTTGGTCGCCAGGATGTATTCCTCGCGCCGGCTCTTCAGGTTCCGTCCGATGATCTCTTCGCTATCGCCGTAGGCGCGCGCTGTGTCAATGAAGTTGATGCCCATGTCCAACGCGGCGTTGAGGACGGCGTGCGCCTCCTGCTCGCTGGGCTTCTCGATCTTGCCTTCTACCGGGATGCCATAGGCCAGGCCGATCTCCACGGCGCCGAAAGAGATTTCGGAGACTTTCAGGCCGGTGCGGCCCAGAGTGCGGTACTTCATAGGATTACTTGTCGTCCTCCAATGTCCAGATGTGATCGCAATACGCGTCGCCGGCGGCGATGGTCTTGGTGCGGATCATCTTCATGTCGGGGTTGAACGCCTTGATGTAGGAGTAGTCGCTGTCACAATAGAGCCGGCAGATTTCGGGCAGGCCCAGCGCGGCGAATGCCTCGTAGGCCACGCAGCGCGTGATCTTCAGCGCCACATGCCGGTCTGTGGCTTCGAGGACTTCGTAGTTATCCAGCTCGCCGGCCTGTTTGCGGCAGTGCGCGGCCAATGCCGCCAGGGAGTTGCTCCCCAGGCGTTCTTGCAACTGGCGCGCATTTTCAAGCTGTAACTTCTCAAAGGCGCGGGAGAGGATGGCATACGCTTCTGCTTCGCCCAATTCCTCAATCATCTGCCGGGCGAACGCGACGGCCATTTCGTAACGGGTGATGCGGTCTTGCAGGCGTGTGTCCATGCGGCAGCCTCCATTGGTGTACCTCTTCGTAGCATCGCCCCTCGTGGGCGTCCGAGCCGGCAGGATGGGCACAAGGCCCGATGCTACCACGCTGCCCCATCCTCGCGACGCGCATCATCACGCGTAACATCGCCCCTTGTGGGCGTCCGAGGCGGCAGGACGCCCACAAGGCCCGATGCTACGAAGAGGCCCAGTTTCGGAAAAAAACATTCCATGAGGGGGAGCCGGCGCGCACAGGGGCGACTCCAATCGCGGGCGACGATGGGGGTGCGATGGCTGAGCGACGTTGTGCAGCGATGTCGGCAGCGACGTGGAACGATGACAGCAGCGATGGAGTGCGACGCCGGCGACGATGTTCTGCAATGGCAGCAACGATGAGCTACGATGTTGGCTACGACGTGCAGCGATGTCTCAGCAGCGATGGGCGGCGATGGCGACGACGATGGGCGATGATGTTGACAGCGATGCGGCGACGATGAGCAACTGAAGTCGCCTCGGCGAGCGCCGCTCCCCCTCATTCGGTGATTGCGGTTATTGAATTGTCTCAACCAGTTTCAGCGGGTTCCGATGTCCCTTCAAGCGTCTCAGGCTCTCCCGCGCCGGCTTCGACCAGGGTCCAGACGTGGTCGCAATAGGCGCCCCCGCGGGCGATGGTCTGTGTGCTGCGATGGCGCAGGCGCGGATTGAATGCCCTGATGAAGGCCGGCTCGCTGGCGCAAAAGAGCGGCGCCAGCTCCGGCTGCCCCAACTGGCGAAAGGCTTCGGTCGAAGGGCAGCGCGTGATGCGGACCACCAGCCGGCTCTCGCTGGCTTCCAGTACGTGCAGGATGCCCTGTTCGGCTTCCAGCCGGCGGAAGTGCGTTCCCAATGCTGTCAGGCTGTTGTCGCCCCATTGGCGGGCCAGCCGGCGCGCTTCCTCGCTCCGCAACCGGATGACGGCGCGTCCCAGCAACGGCAAGGCGCGCTCGCGACCCACCGTCGCGATGAGTTCGGCGGCGAAGACGCTCGCCAGTCCATTGCGCGCCAGGCGATATTCCAGCAGCGGGTCGCTTCCTTCTGGATCAGCCATTGGTTCTCCCAGGGTCTCACGAAGCCCCGAAGACCTGTGAGGTCTTCAAGACCTCACAGGTCTTCGGCATGTGACTACCGCGTCGCGGCGATCTTGAAATAGCCGGCTTCGGTCAGCTTCTGCTTGAGCAGGTCGCGGTCGGCGTCGGTGAGCGGAGGCAGCGGCCGGCGCGGCGAGCCGCAATCGAAGCCGATCAGGCGGGCCATTTCCTTCACCGCCGCGAGGCTGGGGAAGGAGAGGAAGGTGGCGATGACCTTATTGGCCTGTCCCTGCATCTCGGTGGCCTTCTTCACATCGCCCTTGTGGAAGGTCTTGTACATTTCGGTGAAGTAACCGCACAGGACGTTGTAGGTGGTGCCGATGGCGCCGGCCGCGCCCATCGCCTGGCCGGCGACCATCATCTCGTCCGGGCCGGAGACGACGTTGAGCTTGCGGCCATCTTTGAAGTCCAGATCAATGATCTGGCGCATCTCGAAGAAGTTGTATGAGGTGAACTTCATGCCGACCACGGTCGGGACTTCTTCGACGATCTCTCTGCACATCGCCGGCGTGACATTGACGCCAGTGGTGCCGGGGATGTTGTAGATCCACATGGGCAGATCGCTGGCCTTGCCGATCTCGCCGTAATGCCCCTTGATGCCGGCCATGCCGACGCTGTAGTAGAAGGGCGGGACGGAGCTGATGCCATCGGCGCCGGCCTTCTTGGCGTGGGCCGCCAGGCGCGCCGCTTCGGCCGTGGAGACCGAACCGACCTGGACGATGACCGGGATGCGGCCTTTGACCTGGTCAATCACGACTTCGGCCAGCTTGCAGCGTTCCTGCTCGGTGAGCAAGAAGCCTTCGCCAGTGCTGCCGCAGACGTACTGGCCGGTCGCGCCCTGGGCGATGTGGAACTCAACCAGTTCGCGCGCCATCTTGTAGTTGACTTCGCCGTTCTTGTCGAAGGGCGTCAGGAACGCCGGCAAGATACCTGTCAGTTTCACCATCGTAGTTCTCCTTTTACTCGTTCGCGCATTGCGAATTGCGATCTGACTCGTTTCAGGCGTACCGCCACGCTCTGGCGGCTTCGTACATTGCCACGATATTGGCCGTTGGGATGTCGGCCTGGAAATTGTGCGTTGGCCCGACGAAGTAGCCGCCGCCGGGAGCCATGCCATCAAGCAGGGCGGTCACGCCGGCGCGCACCTCGGCCGGCGTCCCGCGCGGCAGCAGCTCTTGCTCGTCTACGCCGCCGGAGAAGCAGAGCCGGCTCCCGAAATCGGCCTTGAGCGCCGCCGGCTCCATGCCCGCCGCCTTCACCTGGATGGGATCCAACACATCCACGCCGGCTTCGATCAGCGCCGGGATCAGCTCCCGCACCGCGCCGCAGCAGTGATGGTAATAGTACGCCCCATGGGACTTGGCGATGCGGCTCATGGAGATCTGGGTCGGGCGGAAGAAGCGCTGCCAGGCGCGTGGCGAGAGGAGCAGGCCGCCCTGCGCGCCGAAGTCGTCGCCGATGCGGAAGAAGTCGAGCCGCCGGCCGGCGATCTCGAAGAAGCGCGTCAGGAAGGCCAGGTTGAAGGCCATGATCCGATCAATCAACGCCTGGTAGAATGCGGGCCGCAGCAGCATGTCGGTCATGGCGCGTTCCATGCCCAGCAGACTCTGGATCGTCGCCAGGACGCCGGGCGACGAGAAGCCCGGGTCGGTCATGGTGGCGTAGCCTTCGTAACGGCGCAGTTTCTCATCCAGGGCCGCGAAGTCGAACCAGTCGAGGCGGGGCCAGGGGTGCGCGTCCAGGCCGGCGATCTCGGTCACATCCGCCAGGGGCGAGCCGACCGGCTCCCAATAGCCGCCGTGGCCGGCGACGGTATAACGATACTGCGTGCCCCAGATGTCGCGGGCGCTGCCGGCTGGCCCATTCAACGTCGGCCCGATGTAGGCCGGCCCCACCCAACGGAAATCAATATCGAAATGGCGCAGCAGCGCCTCGCGGTCGGGCAGGTTCAGGTCGCGCCGCAGCCGCTCGTCCACTTCGGGCACATCGCGGTAGAACAACGGGACGCGATCCGGCTCCCGATGTTGCATGGCCGTGAGGACGCGTTCGCGGTGGTTCACCGATTCTGCCCCCGGCGCAGCGCCCG
>CAIQJD010000296.1 GCA_903872005.1 uncultured bacterium
GGTCTTCTCGAAGCCGGTGGAGATCACGGCCAGGGTGGCCGGCATTGGCGGCGGCAAGTTCGAAGTGGATGTCATCGGGCAGAAGACGTTCGACATCGGTCACGCGGTGCTGTTGGAAGTGGGCAGCATTAAGCTGATGGTCAGCGAGTTTCGCGGGCATAGCGGCAACCATCCGATCGTGTACCAGCACTTCGGGATTGACCCGGCGCAGGCGAAGATGGTGGTCATCAAGACTTCTAGCAACTGGCAGTACTACAATCAGTGGATGTCGGAAGTGATCCGCGTAGATACGCCCGGGCCGACGATGTCGCATCTGGAGCGGTTCGAGTGGAAGCGAAGCCCGCGCCCACTTTGGCCGATAGATGATCTGCGCGAGTGGCACGCGGAGCCTTGATGCGCGAGGGTGTGCCGGGAGAAGATGGCCGGCCGTCGCTGGACGAACCGGTCTATCTGTATGACCAGTTGACGAGTGGGGGCCGGTGTGTTATAATTGAACCGTATCGTCCCTCTTCGCCCATGTGCGGCTTTACCTCGGGTTCTTGAGGGGGCAGCGTCGAATTGTCGGAGCAGACAACGATTCCTTCGTGAAGTTGGGCAGTATCCAAATGGTTGGGTCTCAGTCGTAACGTCATCACGTACCAGAGCATGACCGGAATACAGTCGTCCAAGTTCAGATTCCACAGGGAGGAACAGAGATGAGTCAGAAGTCCAAGAAGTTGTCACGACGCGATTTCCTGAAGGTGGCCGGCACCGCAGCCGTAGGCGCGACCCTCGCCGCCTGCACGCCGGCCCCGACCGCCGCCCCCACGGCTGCTCCGACGGCCGCGCCGGCGGCCACCACGGCCCCGACCAAGGCCCCCGAACCCACCAAGGCGCCGACCGTCGCGCCGACGGCCGCTCCCGCCGGCCCCACCAAGGGCGGCAAGCTCACCTACGGGCAGGTTGGCGACCTGAAGGACCTCGACCCGTTTGACATGCTCTCGCTCAACTACCCGTACTTCTACAACCTGTACGACTCGCTGCTGGTCTACGACAACAAGTTGAGCATCAAGCCGCGCCTGGCGACTTCATGGGAAGCTGACAAGGATCAGACCAAGATCACCCTCAAGTTGCGCCAGGGCGTGAAGTGGCACAACGGGCGAGAGTTCGTGGCCGACGACGTGGTGAAGAACTTCGAGCGCGGCATGAGCGACGTCAAGGGTCTCAACGTCTACGGTATGTTGTCGCCGGTGTTTGACAAAGGCACGGCGATTGACAAGTATACGGTAGAACTGAAGTTCAAGGCCCCGACGCCGAACCTGTTCGACTTGTTGAACGCCATCTGCATGCACGCGCCGGAAAGCATGGATTCTCTGCAGAATACGGCCATCGGCACTGGCCCGTTTAAGCTCAAGGAATGGATCCCCGGCGATCACGCCACATTCGTGCGCAATGAGACCTACTGGGATACTGGCAAGCCGTACCTGGATGAGTGGACCCTCAAGCCGTATGCCGACTACAACGCGCTCTTGAATGCCCTGGAGGGCGGTGTCGTGGATGTGGTCTACGGCATCATGCCGAAGGACAAGGAGCGGATGGAGAAGGCCGGCAAGGTCCTGACGCCGGGCCAGGAGGGCTTCATCATTTACACCGTGCTCTTCAACCCGCCGGATTCGGACAGCCCGAACGCCAAGGGGCCGTTGAGCGACAAGCGCGTGCGCCAGGCCATCAACTACGCGATGGACCGCGATACGATCATCAAGCAAGCGATGTTCGGCGCCGGCAAGCGCAAGGTCACGCACTTCCCCGAATGGTCTGTCGCTTACTTCGAGGATCTGGAGAAGAGCTACCCGTTCGATCTCAATAAGGCGAAGGAATTGCTGACCGCCGCCGGTTATCCCAACGGCGGGTTCCAGATCAACGCCATCTTGACGCCGACCGATCCCACCTACGAGGCCTGGGCGACGATCCACGCCGCCGACCTCAAAAAGCTGGGCATTGATCTCAAGATTGACGTGCTTGACTCGGCGACCTGGACGGCGCGGCGCTTCGGCACCAAAGAGACGAACAACCGCGCGACCTACGACCTGGACTACACGGGCCAGGGCCGGCAGCACCTCGACCCGATGGGCCTGTGGAGCAACAGCGGTTACCGCCTCAAGAACAGCCCCGTGTTCCCGGTCGAGGCCGACTGGCCGGCTGGCTTCCGCGATCTGGTTACGCAGGCCGGCTCCACCGTGGACAAGGATGCCCGGCGCAAGATCTTCCGCCAGATCGTGGAGCAGCAGTTGGATCTCTCCATCAATGTGCCGCTCTCGTGGAAGTACAGCTTCTTCGGCACGCAGCCGAATGTCAAGGGTCTCGCCTTTGACGTGGAAGACAAGATCATGCTGGCCGAAGTCTGGAAGTCCAAGTAAGCTCGACGTCGAGCGGCAGCAGATCGTGACGTCAGCCGGACGTCACATAGCCCACCAGAACCGTTGACTGACGCGACCTCCGAGTTCCGAACGGCCCCACCGTTCGGAACTCGGCAGGGTTGTTGCGCTCTCGCCATCGTGTGGGAGTAGGGAAGGAGCATCTATGGCTCGCTTCATCGCCAACCGGCTTTTGCAGGCCATTCCCGTCATCTTCTTGGCTTCCGTGCTCGTCTTCTTGCTCATCAAGCTGATCCCCGGCGACCCGGCCTGGGTCATCTTGGGAGAGAATGCGCGCACGGTCGAGTACGAAGCGCTGCGTGAGAAACTCGGTCTGAACCAGCCCCTCTATGTCCAGTATGGCAAGTGGTTGTACCACGTTTTGCAGGGCGACTTGGGCGTCTCGCACATCAACCGGTTCCCCGTTGGGCGGATGCTTGTGTTGAAAGGGCAGGCTACGTTGGAGCTTGCCCTGGGCGCTATGTTGGTGGCGACCCTGCTCTCATTTCCCATCGGCATCTTCTCGGCCATCCATCGAGGATCGCTGATAGACCGTGTGCTGACATTAGTGACCTCGGTTTTCTATGCCATCCCCACGTTCTGGCTGGCGATTCTGCTGGTGCTATTCGTTTCGCTGCGCCTGAAGTGGCTGCCTCCGTCGGGCCGGGTGGCGCCGGCGGAGGATTTCGGGATGTTTGTGCGCCTGTTGATCCTGCCGGCGATCACGTTGGGCATTCCCACTTCGGCCGTGTTGGCGCGATTCATCAAGATGTCGTTGCTAGAAACGTTGCAGCAGGACTACATCCGCACGGCGCGCGCGAAAGGATTGCAGGAGCGCCTCGTCCTGATTCGCCACGCGTTGCGCAACGCGCTGATCCCGGTGGTGACGGTCTTCGGCCTGCAATTGGGCAACTTCTTGGGCGGCGCCGTGGTGACTGAGTCCATGTATCTGTGGCCGGGACTTGGGAGTATGGCCCTGCACGGCATTTTGACCCGCGACTATCCGGTCGTGCAGGGAGTGGTACTCCTGGTCGTTGTGGTGTTCGTGATGATGAATTTGCTGGTTGACCTGACATATGGCTTTCTGGATCCGCGCGTGCGCTACGATTAGGCAGACGGTTCCGAGTTCCCATTCGCATTATCGTGAGAATTATGCCCGGAGGACGCCGTATGGCAGACCCCGTTCCCGAAGTCGCTGTCAAAGTGAAGCCCCGCCGGCAGACGTTGGAACGTCGGCTTGGCCTCGAGCATAGCATGTTCTGGGTCACAGCTTTCCGCACGCTGCGCGCGCCGGGGGGCTGGTTGGGCCTACTCATCGTCGTTGTCATGATTGGGATGTCCGTAGCGGCGCCATTGTTCTCTCCGATGGATCCGCTGGAGATTCATAAGAGCGATCAGTTTTTGCCGCCGCAGGCGAAGTATCTGGCCGGCACGGACGAATTCGGGCGCGATCTGCTCAGTCGCACCATCTGGGCCGGCCGCATCTCGCTGCTGGCCGGCGCATTCGCAGTGACCTTCGCGATGGGCGTCGGCGTCCCATTGGGGTTGGTCGCCGGCTATTTCGGCCACGCGACTGACGCCGTGGTGATGCGCACGATGGACACGCTCCTGGCCTTCCCCGCCATTCTGCTGGCAATGGCTATTGTAGCCGTCATCGGCCCGGGTTCGATCAATGCCATGATCGCTGTCGGCATCGTCAGCATTCCGACGTTCTCGCGTGTGGCGCGTTCCAGCATGTTGACGCAGAAGAACATGGACTACGTGATGGCCGCGCGGGCGGTAGGCGCGCGCGATTCACGCATCATCTTCCGCAGCATTCTGCCCAATGCCATCCCGGTCGTACTGGTGCAGATCTCCGTATCGGTGGCCTTTGCCGTGTTGGTCGAGGCGTCTTTGAGCTTCCTCGGCCTGGGCACGCAGCCGCCTGATCCCTCGTGGGGCAATTTGTTGCAGACCAGCCGGAAGTACCTGGATCGGGCGTGGTGGTATGGCGTCTTTCCTGGCATCTTCCTCACTACCTTGATTGTCGGTCTGAACCTGTTTTCCGAGGCCCTGCGCGACGCGCTCGATCCGACGCGTCGGCATCTCTTCTGAGCCTCTACGGCAGTAGCCTCTTTGGCGAGCGAGACCGGCCGGTCTCGCTCGCCTTCGCGTTTCAGGAGCCGGCTGGAGGACTACGGGTCTCACCTCGCGCTTGACAGGTCCATGAAATGGCGCGATAATTTGATCAAATATCAAATATGCTTCGCCAGTCTGGCTGGCAGAGGATGAAGATGGCGCTGATTCGTTCGGGAGCCGGCGCGAATACCGTCACATACGGCAATATCGCTGACCCGGTCACGACGCATATTCGGCAGATGATCCTGGATGGCGCGGCGCGGCCGGGTCAGCCCTTGCGCTTGCACGCCTTAGCGCAGAGCCTGGGCGTCAGCAGCATGCCGGTGCGTGAGGCGCTACGGCAGTTGCAGGCCGAAGGGCTGGTTGTCTTTTATCCGCGACGGGGCGCGTTCGTGGCGCAATTGTCGCGCGCCGAGTTCGAGGAGCTGGATCGCATCTGTGAGGAGCTGGATGTGCTGGCCTGTCGTTGGACCGGCGAGGATTTCGGGCGCATCCCTCTGCCGCGCATGGCGGCGATCCTGGCGGAGTTGGGGGAGGCGGAAGGCGCCGGCGATGTGCCGCGCCGGCTGCAGTTGGTGCGCGAGTTCCGGCTCTTGATTTGGGCCGGCGCCGGCCGGCCGCATCTGCTGCAGATGTTGACCAATATTTTGGATCGGACGGCGCAATACCGACGTGTTTTCTCGGAAGCGAACCATCTGGCCGGCGAGCGCATGGGGTTCTATACGGCGATGTTTCAGGCATGTGAAAGCGGCGATGTGGAGCGACTGGTGGATACGGTGCGCCGATTGTACGCCTTCGCTCGGCCGGCGATCCTGGCGCGTATGACGATGAGTCAGTAAGGCCCGTTGGGGGAGGTTTGACGTGCGTATCACCGACATTCGTAGCATGGTCTTGCGTGGGCCAGACAGGCACGGCATCGGCGGCGCGGCGCGTGAGTGGAGTGTGGTGATTGTGCGCGTGGACACGGACGCCGGCATCTATGGCCTCGGCGAAGCGCTGAACTACATGGGCGTGCGTGAGGCTCTGGCGTACATCAAAGGCCGGCTGGTAGGCCGCAGTCCCCTGGACGCGGGGCCAATCGTGACGGACTTGATCTATGGCGGACTGCCGCCGCACAAGCCGGCGGGTTGCCCGAATGATGTGCCACATGGCCCGACGGTCTGGGCGACCGGCGCGGTGGAGATGGCGCTGTGCGATCTGGCAGGCAAGGCGCTGGGCGCGCCGGTCTACGCGCTGCTGGGCGGCAAGTATCGCGACAGGATCGCCATCTACCTGGATCGCAGCGCGCCGGCGCAGTTGGACAACCTGGATGCCTGGAAGGCGCTGGCCGTGGAGACGCGGGAGCGTGGCTTCGATCATATCAAGTTCGACATAGATTACATGGCGCCGGCGCAGACTGCCGACGTCTGGAATCGTAACATCGCTTTGCCGCAACTGAATCGCATCGTCGAGCGGATGACCGCGGCGCGGCAGGCAGCCGGGCCGGACATGGAAGTAGCGGCCGATTGCCACCGCCAATACAACGTCCCTTCGGCGATCCGCCTGGCGCAAGAGCTGGCCCCGTTGCGCCTGCGCTGGCTGGAGGATCCGACGCCCCTCGTCAATCCGGATGCGTTGGCCGAAGTGCGAGCCAAGAGCGCGATCCCCATTTGCATCGGAGAAGATTTCACCGCCGAGGAGTTCCGGCTGTTCATTGACCGCCAGACGTGTGACATCATTCACCCTGACGTGCTCTTCACCGGCGGGCTGCGCGAGGCCAAAAAGATCGCCGACTATGCCGACCTGCACTACTTGCCGATGGCGATGCACAACAATGGCTCGGCGTTGGCAACGATCGCCGCGGCGCATGTGGCGGCCGCCAGCCGCAACTTCATCGGCCTGGAATTTCATTTTGCCGACGCGCCGTGGCTGTGTGATTTGGCGATGCGCGATGCGCCGCTCTTTGAGCAGGGATATCTGCGCTTGACGGACGCGCCCGGCCTGGGCGTCGTCTTGAACGAAGAGGTATGCCGAAGCGTCTTGGACGCCCATGAAGCACTATTCTGAACGATAGGAGGTTTGCCGGTGGCGCTAACTGCACGGGATCATGTGGAGATGTACCGGCTGATGTTGTTGAGCCGGCGCTTCTCAGAGCGTGTCATGGAATGGTACAAAGAGGGCCGGCTGACACAGGGGCTGCATCCCAGCATCGGCCAGGAAGCCGTGGGCGTGGGGGCCTGCTACGGCCTGCGCCGGACGGATTGGGTGATTCCCTCTCTGCGGGCTATCGAGGTCTTCTGGACGCGCGGCGTTACGGTGTTGCAGCAATTCAACGCCATGTTTGGCAACACCGGCAGTGTCTCGCGCGGCAAAGAGACCTCGCATCATTCTGGTTACCCGCACCTGGGCATTGTGGCCGGCACGGGCATTGTTGGTGGGCATATCCCCGTGACGGTAGGCATGGCGCTGGGTTTGCGGCTGCAAGGACGTGATGATGTGGCCGTATGCACGTTCGGCGACGGCGCGGCGAATCGTGGCGATTTCCACGAGGCGCTGAATCTGGCGGCGGCGCGCAAGGCGCCGGCGGTCTTCATTTGCGAGAATAATCTGTATGCTCAGACCGTGCCGGCGAGCGTGTCCATGGCGATCAAGGACATCGCGGATCGCGCCCTGGGCTACGGGATGCCGGGCGTGGTGGTGGATGGGCAGGACGTCCTGGCGGTGTATGATGCGACGCAGGAGGCTGTGGCGCGAGCGCGCGCCGGCGCCGGCCCGACGCTGTTGGAAGTGAAGACATACCGTTTTCAAGTACACTATCCGGTGATCTTCCAGGAGAAGCGGCCGGCCGAGGAGCGCGAGCCGTGGCTGCGGCGCGACCCGCTTGCCATTCAGGAGCAGCGGATCCGGGAGATGGGCGCTGCCGATGACGCGACGCTGACGTCCATGGACGCAGCTATCCAACGCGAAATCGTCGAAGCGATGCAGCAGGCCGAAGCGACGCCGAAACCAGATCCGCGCGAGGTGTTTGAGAATCTGTATCAGGAGCCGGCGGGGGAGATGGGGCTATGAGGACACTACGCGGAAACGAGGCGCTGCGCGAGGCGCTGTTGCAGGAAATGGAGCGCGACCCCCGCGTCTTCGTCTTGGGCGAAGACATCGCCGAGCAGGGCGGCGTCTATCATGTCACGGAGGGCCTGTTGGAACGCTTCGGGCCGGCGCGTGTCATGGATACGCCGATCTCGGAGTCGGCTATCGCCGGCGCGGCGGTCGGCGCGGCCTTGATGGGCATGCGGCCGGTGGCTGAGATTCAGTTCACGGACCTGCTGACCGTGGCGATGGATCAGATTGTCAACAGCACGGCGAAGGCGCGCTTCGTCCACAACGGGGCGATGCATGCCCCCATGGTCATCCGCACGCTGAACCTGGGGCGCGGCACGGTCTATGCCAGTCAGGCGTTCGAGTCCTGGTTCGCGCATGTGCCGGGGCTGAAGGTGGTGATGCCGGCGACGCCCTACGACGCCAAAGGCTTGCTCATCTCTGCCATCCGCGACCCGGATCCGGTGATCTTCTTCGAGCATCGGGAGCTGTATGGGTTGAGTGGAGAAGTGCCCGAAGAGCCATACGCGATTCCGTTCGGGCAGGCGGCCGTCCGCCGGCCAGGCCATGATGTGACGTTGGTGACGTATTCCAGCATGAACGCGCTGGCCGAAGCGGCGGCGAAAGAGCTGGCCGATGCCGGCATTGACGTCGAGGTCATTGACCTACGCACGCTCGTGCCTTTTGACAGGACGACGGTGATTGAGTCGGTGCGGAAGACCGGCCGGCTGGTGATCTTGCACGAGGCGGTGCGACGTTGCGGCTTCGGAGCGGAGATTGCAGCGACCGTGATGGAGAGCGACGCGTTCGCGTATCTCCAGGCCCCGATCTTGCGCGTGGCGAATCCGGGGGTTCTCGTGCCACATAGCAAGGCGCTGCATCGCTATGCCTTGCCGCAGCGGGAAGATGTTGTGAGCGCGGTGCGCCGCGTCATGGAATACCGGTAGGCCGGCGGGGGGAAACATGGCGACGCCCATCAAGATGGCGCGGGTGAGCAAAGTAGCCGCCGGCGCCGAAGTGGTCGAATGGCTCAAGACGTCAGGAGCAGAGGTGCGCGAAGGCGAGCCGGTGGTCCGCGTCTTGAGTGAGAAGGCGACGATTGACCTGGAAGCGCCGGCCAGTGGCGTCTTTCTGGGCGCGATCGTGGCGGCCGGGCGCGAAGTCCCGGCGGGAACCGTGTTGGGCTGGATCGGGCAGGCCGGCGAGGTTCCGCCGGCGGCCGAAGCCGCCCCGATGCCGCAGACGCCGATTGCGCCGGCGCAGTCCGCTCGGCCGGCCGGGGCTGCGGCCCCCCGCGCGCAGCAGCCGGCCTCTGGAGCGGCGCGGGCCGTGCCGGCGGCGCGGCGAGCGGCGCGCGAGCGGGGCATGGATCTGGGACAAGTTGCCGGCAGTGGGCCAGGCGGCGTCATCACGTTGTCCGATGTGGCGATGTGGCAGGCGCCAAGCGGCCGGCCGGCGGCGCCATCCAGCGCGCCGGCTCTGGCCGAGGGGGAGCGGCTCGCGCCGCTCAGCGGCATCCAGAGGGTGATGTTGGAGCGGATGACGCAGAATAACGCCGAGGTCGCGCAGGCCACCACGGTGGCAGAAGTGGATGTGACGGAGGTTATGTCCCTGCGTGGGGTCGTGCCGGCGACGTTAACGGCCTGGGTGATCCTGGCGGCATCGCGCGCCCTGGGTGAATACCCGTTGCTGAACGCAGCGCTCCGCGGGCGGGAGATCGTGTACCATGGGGCCGTACATGCCGGCGTTTCGGTAGAGACGGACGCCGGCCTGTTGGCGCCGGTGATTCGAGAGGCGCAGCGCAAGTCGTTGGGTCAGATGAACGCCGAGCTGACGCGATTGACCCAGGCGGCGCGCGAAGGCCGGCTGACGGCTGAGGAGATGGCCGGGGCGACCTTCACGGTGACGAACTCCGGCGTTTTGGGATCGGTGCTGTACACGCCGATGATCGTTTTGCCGCAGAGCGCCATCTTGGGCATGGGGCGCGCGGCGAAGATGCCGACGGTACGCGACGATCAGGTGGTCATCCGCACGCTGATGTATCTCTGTTTGAGCTACGACCATCGCTTCATTCCGGGCGGGACGGCGGTGCGCTGTCTGCAACGCATCCGGGCGTTTCTGGAAGCGCCGGCCACATTGGTCTGGGACGCCTGAGCCGGGGCGACATGACAGAAAACGAGCCGTTGGTTGAAAGACCAACGGCTCGTCTGTTTGTGGCGGCGTCAGCCGAGTTTGGCGCTGGCGGCATCCAGGCGCGCCAGGGCACGCGGACGGCCGAGGACGGCCAGCGACTCGAAGAGGGGCGGCGAAACGGCCTTGCCGGTGGCGGCGACGCGCAGGATACCGAAGAACTGGCCGGCTTTCATTCCCAGTTGTTCCGGCAGCGGACGCAGCGCTTCTTCGATGGCGTTGGCCTCGAAGTTCTCTAGCGCGCGGAGGGCCTGGCGCGCGGCCTGGACGGCCTGACGACA
>CAIQJD010000297.1 GCA_903872005.1 uncultured bacterium
CGCAGAAACTTCTGCGTCCCTCGCAGCACCTTCGCGTCAATATCAATGCCCAGCAACGGCTGATCTACTTTCAGAAGCAGCGCCATTTGGCGCAATAAGACGCCGCGCCCGGTAGCCACATCGAGAATGGGGCCGGCCGCGGCATCTACGAGATGGACGATGCGACCAAAAACCAACGGCAATGCCTGCCGCACCGCCAACGGCATCGAAGTCAAATACGCTTGATCAAAGGCATCGAAAGTCTCCGGCATCTCGATGTCTACTTCCCACTCCCAGTCCGTCACCGCCGCGCCAGGATCGAGCAAGCGCGGGATTTCATCTTCCACCGGATAGCCCCGGGCGCAAGCCTGGCAAGTCAAAGTCCCCTGCATCAATCGGCCAGCGCCCTTGCGACCTTCGAACGTCAGGGATTCGTGACAGATGGGGCAGCACAGCAAAGGCAACAATCTTTCGTGCATACGTGCATACGCCGTCCCACTAAGATGAAATGAGTGTACTCGTTTGCGAACCGATTGTCAAGCCCCGGCCGCCGCAGCTTCCGCCATGATCTTCACACTTGCGCTGGCCCCAATCCGCGTCGCCCCCGCCCTGAACATGTTCAACACGTCCGCGTACGTGCGAATGCCGCCGGCCGCCTTCACTCCCATCGTATCCCCGACCGTCTGCCGCATCAAGGCGACATCCTCGACCGTCGCCCCGCCAGAGGCGAAGCCGGTCGAAGTCTTGACGAAATCCGCGCCGGCGGCCTGCGCCAATTGGCACGCCTGCACTTTCTCAGCCGCCTCAAGCAGAGCCGCCTCAATGATCACTTTCAGGATCGCTCCGCCGGCATGGGCCGTCTCCGCCACCCCACGAATATCCGCTTGCACCGCAGCCGCGTCCCTGGATTTCAACGCCCCCACATGGATGACCATATCCAGTTCGCGCGCCCCCTCATCCATGCACCGTCGCGCCTCGAAGATCTTCACGGAAGAAAGCGTGGTGCCCAGCGGGAACCCCACCACCGTACAGACCTTCGCCGACCCATTCCGCAACTCCTCCGCGCACAAGCGCACCCACACCGGTTGCACGCACACAGTCGCAAACCCATACTGCCGCGCCTCCGCGCACAAGCGTCGGATCTGCTCCCGCGTCGCATCCGGCTTCAACAGCGTGTGATCAATCAGCCGCGCCACGGCGACCCCGGCTACCGCCTCTTCTGCACAACTAAACATAACCTCTTCTCATCACTCCTTTACATAACGGCCGAAAATCGTCCACTCGCTCGGCGGCCAATAACACAAGAAGGCACGCCCAACCACGCGATCCCTCTTCAACATGCCAAAATAGCGTGAATCCCGACTCCCCGGCCGATTATCGCCCAGGACAAACAACTCATCATCGCCTATCTGGGCCGGCCCCCAATTCGCCTGCGGGAAGGGGCGCGTCGCCCAGGCTTCCTCCAGCGCGCGTCCATGGACCAGAACCACGCCGGCGCGCACTTCTACCGTCTCGCCCGGCAATCCCACTACCCGCTTCAGATAGATCTGCCCCGGCGCATCTGGCGGCTTCAGCACGATGATATCGCCGCGACGCGGCGCGCCCCAACTGTACAACAGTTTGTCAATGAACAAGTATTGGCCTTCGTGGACATTCGGCTCCATGCTGTGACCTACCACCCGATAGTTCATCACAAACACGCGGATCGCCGCAAACAGGATCAGCGCCAGGACAATCGTCTCCACGAACTCGCGCACCGCGCCCCTACTGATGACGCGCCGCGCCGGCGCGGGCGCGTCCGGCGTCGGCAATGCCGCGTCACGATCACCTTGCGTCGCCCCATCAGGAGACGCTATTGTCTCTGGGACGACGACCGGCTCATCACTGGTCATAGATAGATCGAATGCCTCGTTCCTGCGGCGGAGCATAGTACCGGCCCGCCGGCGCAGAATACGATCATTATAGCATCGCTCTGGGCGCGCCGTCAAAAGCGCGCTCAAACCCATTTGCGCGAATCTCCCTTGTATGGTATAAGCTCTTCAAATTGCATATCCGATGGATGACACTCTTATCCAGAGAGGCGGAGGGAACCGGCCCTGTGAAACCTCGGCAGCCGCACACTCGCTCACAGTAGACGCGAATGTGGTCACGGTGCCAATTCCGGCAAAGACGTATCCCGTCTTTGGAAGATGAGAGGGAACGACGCAATGAGGCAAGCGCCTTCTCGAACCAGGATGTTATCAACCTTCGAGAAGGCTTTTTTCGTTCTCTGGGGGCCAACTCTCTCGGATATAGGCGACTTGCGTCACACATCCATCCAGTTACTCTGCAAGGAGAATCTATCCATGAGCGACCAGCAATCATCTCCCGTCCCGCCGGCCGACTTTTCCACCCGCGCCGTCCACGCCGGCGAAGACCGCCAGAAGCCTTTCGGCTCCCTGGCGAATCCCATCATCCAAACCTCGACCTACACGTTCCCCGACTCGGCAGCCATTGTCGAGCACATGCAGCGCAAATACGCCGGCCAACCCACCATCCGCGGCGAATACGGCCGCTACACCAACCCGACCCAGGCCACCGTCGAGCGCAAGCTCGCCGCGCTGGACAACTGCCAGGAAGCGATGCTCGTCTCATCCGGCATGGCTGCCATCATCACCGTCTTCCTGCGCTTCCTGAGCGCCGGCGACCATCTGATCTTGACCCAGGACTGCTACCGCAAGACGCGTGAATTCGCTCTGACCTTCCTCACGCGCTTCGGCATTTCCACGTCCATCGCGCCCAGCGACGACCTGGCCGCATTGGAGGCGCTCATCACGCCGCGCACGCGCCTCATCTTCACCGAAATGCCCACCAACCCCTATCTGCGCGTCATTGACTTGCCGGCCCTGGTGGAAATCGCCCACCGCCACAACAGCCTCGTCGGGGTAGATAGCACCTTCGCCACGCCCTTCAATCTGCGCCCCGCAGAATACGGCGCCGACCTCGTGATCCAAAGCGGCACCAAGTACCTCGGCGGACACAATGACCTCCTGGCCGGCTCCGTCGCCGGCCGCTCCGACCTCATCAAGCCCCTGCGCGAGGCGCAGAACATGATGGGATCTACCATTGATCCGCAGTGCGCCTATCGCCTCCTGCGCGGCATGAAAACCCTCAGCCTGCGTATCCAGCGCCACAACGAGAACGGCCTGCGCGTCGCCCACTTCCTGGAGACGCAGCCGGCCGTGCGGCGTGTCTTCTACCCCGGCCTCCCCAGCCACCCAGATCACGCCATCGCCACACGCCTGCTGAGTGGATTCGGCGGCGTCATCAGCTTTGAGATCGAAGGCGATCGCGAGCGCGCCATCCGCTTCATTGACGCGCTCCATATCCCCTACATTGGCCCCAGTCTCGGCGGCGTCGAATCCATCATCGAACAACCCGCGCTCATGTCCCACTTCGCCCTCGATGCCGTCGAGCGCGCCCAAATCGGGATCCGCGACGAGCTGGTGCGCTACGCCCTGGGTATTGAAGATACGGATGATCTCATCGCCGACCTTGCCCAGGCCCTGGCGAAAATTTCCTGAAGAGCCGAATCGAACGGAGGAGAGTGACCTATGCTAGTCATGAAATTCGGGGGGACGTCGGTCGGCAGCTCCGAACGCATCGCCGGCGTCCTGGAAATCGTACGCAGCCAACTGAATCGCAAACCCGTAGTCGTCGTCTCCGCCATGAGCGGCGTCACCGACATGCTGATTGACTCTGCGCGCGCTGCCGCCCGCGGCCACGATACCGTCTATCGCGAAGCCAAAGCCGCCATGCTCAAGCGTCACCTGGAAGCCGTAGACATCCTTCTGGCGAAGAGCGCCGAGCGCATCGA
>CAIQJD010000298.1 GCA_903872005.1 uncultured bacterium
CCTGAGCGCGCCCAAAGAGGCGGCCTCCCTGCTCTCCATCTTCGCCTCCCGGGCCGCCGGGGAACTGGAGCGCCGCCACAGTGAAGAAGACCGGGCTCTGCTGGAGCGCCAGATGCAGCACGCCCAGAAGCTGGAGAGCCTGGGCGTCCTGGCCGGCGGCATCGCCCACGATTTCAACAACCTGCTCATGGCGATTCTGGGCAACCTGGAGCTGTCGCTGCTGACGCTGTCGCCGGTCTCGCCGGCGCGCGAAGATATTGGCGGCGCCATCCGGGCCGGCCGGCGGGCCGCGGAGCTGACGCGCCAGATGCTGGCCTACGCCGGCAAGGGGCGCTATGTGGTGCAGGCCCTGGACCTGAACGAGTTGGTGGACGAAAACGCCCATATCTTGCGGACGGCGCTGTCGCGTAGCGTGGCGTTTCAGTTGGCTCTCTGCTCCAGCCTGCCGCGCATTGAAGCGGACGCCGGCCAGATTCAGCAGGTGGTGATGAATCTGATCACCAATGCTTCCGAGGCCATTGGGGAGAGCGGCGGCCTGGTGCGGCTCTCCACGGGCGCGGATGACTACGATGCGTCGGCTTTGAGCGCCAGCCGGGTGGATGAGAAGCCGGCGCCGGGGCGCTTCGTCTGGCTGGAAGTGACGGACACCGGCTGCGGCATGGATGCGGAGACGCTGCTACGTCTCTTCGATCCGTTCTTCACGACGAAATTCACCGGGCGTGGCCTGGGCATGTCGGCGGTGTTGGGCATCGTGCGCGGGCATGGCGGGGCGATCTTCGTGGAAAGCCAGGCAGGCAAGGGGACGACCGTGCGGGCGCTCTTCCCGGCGCTGGCGGCGCAGCCGGCGCCGGCGGCCGCGACGCTGCCCCCCGGGAAGGCGGCGTCGGAGCCGAAGTTCGCCGGCGCGGTGCTCATCGTGGACGATGAAGAGATGGTGCTCCGGGTAGCCGGGCGACTGGTCGAGGGCATGGGCTTCGAGACTCTGTTGGCCGGCGGCGGCGCCGAGGCGGTGCGTGTCTATCGTCAGCGGGCGGCGGAGATCGTGCTGGTCATCCTCGACCTGACGATGCCGTACATGGACGGCGCGGCGACCTATGCGGCCCTGCGGGAGATCAATCCGGATGTGCGCGTGATCCTGTGCAGCGGTTACAGCCAGGTGGAGGCGCAGCGCCAGTTTGGCGATCAGGCGCTGGCCGGCTTCATCCAGAAGCCCTATACGCTGGATGTATTGCGCGACGAAGTGACGCGCGTGGCGTTGGCGATCGGCAAGTTGCCATCCCGTCAGGGATGATGTATACTCCCGCCCTGGTAAGTATCGGTGAAGGAGAGTAACTCGTAGCATGACGGTTTGCACGTCACGCCAGGCGCCGCCGGCGCTCAAGCAGAGTCGCGCCAAGATCTGGATCCGCACCGGCATTCTGACTGTGTTCGGCGTTCTCTTCGGCGTCAGTTTGTACAAAGAGATCCACGTCGGCCATCTCTCGATATGGCTGGCCCTGGGCATCTTCCTGGCCTGTCTGCCGGTCGGCTTCTGGCTGCGCCGGCTGGTGCCGATGCAGGTTTACCC
>CAIQJD010000299.1 GCA_903872005.1 uncultured bacterium
ACGACGACATCGGGGAGCGCGGCGGCGCGGGCGGCCGGCGCCGGCAAGCGCCGGCTCAGTTCCAACGCCACGGCCGCGCCGGCCGTGCGCCGGAGGAATTCACGTCGGGTGAGCTTGGGCATACGAGGGATCATCTCCGCCTGACGGGATATTACAACGCGAGTGTAACACAAACCTATCAATCTGTCTAGCAATACGCTCCCCAGGGCCGAGCGAGCGCGACTGCGCCCGGCCGACGCCGGGCGCAGCTATCTTACCTCAGATTCGTCTGACGGGCAAAGCGACGACCCCTATTTGCGGATGAACGGGAGGTATCCCTTCGTTGCGGTGACGATCCGCTGCCAGAAGCCAGAGGCTACGCGCATCGCGCCGACCGGGACCGGCCCGCCGACGACCGATTCCCCGACCGTGCCGTTCAGCACGAGGCCGCCGGCCTGCACGCGCTGTCCCCCGCTGCCGATGACGCTCCGCAGGATCTGCCCCGGCGAGTCGGCGAACGCGACGCCGGCCAGCGCCAGGAGCAAGACCAGGATCAGCAGGCCAGCGGCCAGTTTGCTCATGCGCCTATGGTGTATGAAAATATGCATGGCTCACCTCTCACAGCGTCCCCAGGCGCAGACGGATGCCGCCGATTTCAATCCCCTGGGTCGTGTTGGTAAAGACCAGGACGAAGCGCGCCATCAGGTAGCCGGCGCTGCTACTGAGTTCAGCATTGGCCGGCGTGTAGGCTTTCGTCGCAGCAGTCGTGCTCTTGAGATCCGTATAGTCGGAGACCAGAGCCTCCGACGTTCCGCTCCCCGTGCCCTTCTCCAGAGAAACCTCGCTGATGTAGCTGGCCGCGTTGTCCACTTGATAGTAGACGAGCATCTCTTCCACCGTCACGTTCTGCCCATACAAAACCGCTGGCGTGTCAATGGGGATGTAGAAGTAATAGATGCCCATGCTCGACCTCGCCTTCAATCGGACGGTGCCAGAACTCCGCGCGTCCACGATCAGCGCCGAATTGGCCGCATCATCCCAGGGCTTGCCGGCCATGCCCGGCACGAAGAGGTACGAGTCTGCGGCGACGCGTAGGCCGCCGGCTCGAATGTAGTCTGGCGTATAGATTGCCGTATCCCCCGTGCCGCTCTCCGATGCATAGATGGCATAGCCCTGCGCATTGGCATAGATGCCGCGACTGCTCTCGGCCGAATCCGCATTGGTCACCCTGAAAGCATAGGTCGTGTCTATAGGGACGCCGTCAATCACCGCGCCGGGCGCGACGCTGAAAGCGTAGGCCGAGCCGCGCAAGGGCTGGCGCGGCATCGCCACGCCCCCAACGGTCAGATCCAGGTAGAGCGCCTGCGCGAAATCGGCCGGCTCCAGGGCGGTCGTGGTCCCCAGGATCAGTTGGAACAGGCCGTTGGCGACCGACACGCTATTGTGCGCTTCTGGCCCCCACATGCGGGAGCCGCCGGCCGGCAGATTGTACAGGGCTGCGGTGATGTTGACCAGGCCGTTATAGGGCGAGCCGCTGGCAGTGGTCAGATAGCCCTGATAGTTCATGGTGAAGGGCGGCTGGGCCAGTTTCAGGTTGAGGTCGTCGCCGGCCGCGG
>CAIQJD010000300.1 GCA_903872005.1 uncultured bacterium
ATACTTGCTGCATGGCCGCCGCGATTTCCTCATCCCGCGTCGGCTCCACCAACAGGCCGGCGTCCCCGACGATCTCGCCCAGCGAGGAGCTGCGCGAGGCGATGACCGGCGCGCCGCAGGCCAGCGCCTCCAGGGCCGGCAGCCCGAAGCCTTCGTACAGGGATGGGAAGACGAAGGCCAGGGCCTGCGAATAGAGCGCCGGCTTGTCCTCTTCGGCCACCCAGCCGGCGCAATGGACGCACTCGGCCACGCCCAGCTCTTGCGCCATGCGGCGCGGCGCGGGGAAGAAGGCCGTGTCGCATGCCGGCAGCCGGCCGGCGATGACCAGAGCCGGCGCGTCGGGCCGGCGCCGGCGCAGCGCCGCGTAGGCCCGCAGCAGGCCGGCGATGTTCTTGCGTTGATCGAATCCGCCCAGGTATAAAAAGAAAGACGTCGGCAGACCGTAACGGACACGGGCGGCGGCCAGCCGGCCGGCGTCGCGTTCCGGCCGGTAGCGCGGGTCGGCGGCCAGATAGACCACCCGCAGGCGCTCTTCGGCCACGCCGAGCCGGCTCCGCAGGTCGGCCGCCGAAGCGTGGGAATCGGTCAAGACCACATCCGAGCGGCGCAGGGTGCGGCTGACCAACGCGGTGTAGAGTCGCACGGCCGGCGAGCCGCGATAGGCCGGCAGGAGCAGCGGGATCAGGTCGTGTACCGTCGTGACCAGCGGGACGCCGATGCGCGCCGGCGGCCCCCAATACGGGACGTGCGCCACATCCACCCGCTGGCGCGCCACGGCGCGCGGGAAGGCGATCTGCTCGAACCAGACTTTCGCCAGGTTGGGGCTGCGCCGGTCGAAAGGCGTCGGCAGTGGGATGCAGCGCAGTTGGTCGGATGGCGCGGCGGCAGCGCGGTCGGCCGGCGTGAAGACGAAATAGCGGTCGGCCGGCTCCCAGGCGGCCAGGGCGCGCAGCAGGTCCGCCAGGTATTGGCCGCTGCCGGTGGTCTCCGCGCCCAGGAACCAGCCGTTGACGGCGATGGTCAGCGGAGCGCCGGCGCTCACCGTAGCACGCGCTCGTCGCCCATGCGCCGGGTGACGCCCTGTTGGTCAAGATAGCCCATCAGGGCCAGGGCATAGCGCCGGCTGGCGCCGAACAGGTCACGCGCCTGGGCCACCGTAATGGAGCCGTGCTGGCGCAGATGGGCCACGACTTGCTCCCGCATGGCCTGGTAGGTTTCGGGCAAGAAGGCGACGTCTTCGCTGACTTTGAGCAAGAGGCCCTGCTCGAAGCAGGCGTTGAGCAGCTCGGCGTCGAGTTGCTTTTCAGCGTCCGGGATGGAGGGCGGGGTGTAGGGTTGCCGGCGGAATTCGGCCAACACCTGCGCGATGCGCGCGCGCTGCTCGGCCGAGAAGTCCACGCGGTGATCGGGACGCGCCAAGAAGCCTTCGACCTCGCGCAACTGGCCGGCGCGGCCGGCCTGCTCGATGATCAGGTTGAAGGCCCGGCCGGCCAGCTTGAGCCGGCTCTTCAGCTCTTCGCGCGGCATGCCCTGGCGCAGCGGATATTGGCGGTGATAGTCGTTGAGCAGGCGCTCGCTCTGTTCGTTCAGGCGCGCCCAACCGGCGCGCGAAAGGAGGAGCGCGTTGGCCGGCGGGCGGCCCTCGGCCGGCGCCGGCAGGGCCAGGATGTCGCCCTGGGCCAGGGCTTCGTCCAGAGCTTCGGTCAACGTCTCGGCGGCAAAGGCGACGCGCCCGCGTAGCTCGTCCAGAGTGCAGGGTTCGCCCTTTTGCAGCGCCTGGGTCAACAGCTCGGCCGGCGTCCCGTAGGCCAGCGTCTTGAGGCGCTCGATGACCTCTGGGCGCATACGCCGATGGCGTCGGCCGGGGTGTGGGTCCACGATGATGCCGCCGCCAATGGTGACGCTGGGCGAAGGGAGCCGGATGATGTAGCGGTCGCCTTTGAGGACGGCGACCGGCGCTTCCAACTGGAGCTGCACCCAGGCCGTCTCGCCGGGCTTGAGGATCTCTTTGTCCAGCAGACGCAGGCGCGCCGGCGTCTCGACGGCCCCGCTGAAGAAGTCCACGGCTGCGCCATGTTTCAACGCGATGGGCGCATCGGCCAGATAGCGCAGGGAGGCGTCCAGCAGCGTCGTGGCGCGCAAGATGCCGGGCGCGGCAACCACATCGCCGCGACGAATTTGCTCCACGCCGATGCCGGTCAGGTTGATGGCGACGCGGTGGCCGGGATAGGCGCGCTCCAGCTTGTCTTTGTGGGATTGGATGCCGCGGATGCGGCCCTTGAGGCCGGCCGGCTGTAGCTCGATCTCGTCGCCGACGCGCAAGACGCCGTCCATCAAAGCGCCGGTGACGACCGCGCCGAAGCCGGCGATGGTGAAGATGCGATCCACCGGCAGGCGCGCCCGGCCGCGATCCTGGCGCGTCTCCACGGAGCGCAGCGACGCGGCGATGGCGGCCTTAAGCTGATCCAGGCCGGCGCCGGTGCGCGCCGAGACGTGGATAATGGGCGCGTGCTCCAGCGCCGTGCCTTCCAGGTGTTCCAACAGGTCGGCCTCCATCAGCTCCAGCCATTCGGGGTCGCTGACGAGGTCAATTTTGGTCAGGGCGATGACGCCGGCCTTGACTTGCAGCAGGTCGAGGATGTCGAGGTGTTCTTGCGTCTGGGGCATGACGCCCTCGTCGGCGGCGACGACGAAGAGCGCGGCGTCAATCCCACCGACGCCGGCGAGCATGTTCTTGATGAAGTCCTTGTGCCCCGGCACATCAATGACGCCGATCCGTTCCTCGCCCGGCAGGTCGAGCCAGGCGAAGCCCAGATCAATGGTCATTTCGCGCTCTTTCTCTTCGCGCAGCCGATCCGGGTCCATGCCGGTCAGCGCGCGCACCAGCGATGACTTGCCGTGATCTACATGGCCGGCGGTGCCGATGACGCCCACAGACTGCCCCCTCTTGGATCCGCTAGGTCAGGCGCGCGCGTTCTTCCCACAGCTTCGAGAAATCGGCCAACCAACGCTCAGCCTCGGCCGTGAGATGGCGGGCCAGGGCCTGTTCCACTTGCCACAACTGCGCGACCTGCACGTTGATCACCTTGAGCTGCTCTTCAATCGGTGGGAAGCGCTCCGTGAATGTTGTGTTGGCGCGACCCTGCTCGCTCCAGCGTTGATCCCAGGCGACCTGGTTGCGCCGCCAGCGGCGCTCCTCTTCGGCCTGGAACTCTTCGTACTCCTTCCGCATGCGCTCTTCGGCCAGGCGCTGCAATTCGGCCACCTGCGCCTGATCGCGTTTGAGGCGCTCTTCCAGTTGGCTCAGTTGCGCCAGGATGCGCTGATCCTGCTCGAATCGCTCGGCGAACTGCTTCATGCGCCCGTCGAATTCGTCAACCTGCTCGATGATCGGCTCGAAACGCGCCACCTGGGCATTAACGCGCCGGTTGCGCTCTTCCTCGCCAATCAGAATGGACTCGCTCATCCGCACCTGTTCGGAGCGGATTTCGTCGCGCATGTTCCAGAGGGCGTTCAGCCGGCTTTCCAGGCGCAAGATCGCCTTGTCCACCACCTCGAAGCGCCCGCGATACTCTTCGGTGCGTTTCATCGTCTCGGCCGATTCCTGCTGCAATTGGGCCGAGCGCTTGGCTTCCAGCCGGCGCTGCTCTTCCAGGTAAGCGAGGCTCTTGGGCCAGTTTTCGGTCCGGCGCACAAAGTCCACAAACTCCTGGCGCAGGCCGATGATCCCCTCGCTCAGGCGCTTCTCCTCAGCCTTACGCAGCTCCAGCTCGTCCGTTAGCTTGGTGATCGGCCGCACCTGCTGGCGTAACTCGTTGATGGCTTTCGCGGTCGTCTCGCGCTCGACCAGACGCATGCGACCATTCTCGCGTTCGGCGATCTGGCGCTGCTCCTCTTCGCGGCGTAGCATGAGGACGACTTCTTCCTTCAATTGCCCCAGGGCTTGCTCAATCTGGTTGAAGCGCGTGAGCTGAGCGGTGACGCTCGCCAGCCGGCCTTCCGAATCTTGCAGCTTGCGCGACAGATCAGTCAACTGCTGGTTCTGCGCCTCGACGCGTTGCTGCAAGACGTTCAGCTCGTTGCGGTCGCGCCGGTGTTGCTCGTCAAGCCATGCGACTTGTTGGGCCAGTTGCGTTATATCCATAAGCTCTCTCTACCTTATCTCTTGACTAGCGGGCGGATTTCGTCGGATTCAGTTCTTCCACCTTGCCGGTGGCGAGGAAGACGACGCGCTCCCCGATGTTGGTAGTGCGGTCAGCAATGCGCTCCAGGTTATGCGCCGCCCACAGGAGATAGGTGGCGCGGCGGATAGTATTGGGATCGGCCAGCATGAAGACCAACAGATCGCGGAAGACCTGGTTGTATAGCTCATCCACTTCTTCATCTTCCAAAGAGAGGGAGCGCGCCCGTTCCGCGTCATGTTGGATGAACGCCTGCAATTGCTCGCGCAACAGATAGCGCGCTTTTTCGGCCATGCGCGGGATGTCAATCAAGGGCTTCAGCAGCGGCTCCGAGGCGATGCGTAGCGTGATCTTGGCGATGCCTTCGGCGTGATCGGCCATGCGCTCTAACTCAGAAGCGATCGTATAAACCGAGAGGATGATACGCAGGTCGCCGGCCATCGGCTGCTGCGTCGCCAGCAACACCAGACAGATCTCGTCAATGTCGCGTTCCGCCTGATTGATGCGCTCATCGTTGTCCATGATCTGTTGCGCCAACGCGCAATCTCGCTCGGCCAACGCTTGAATGGAGCGCACGATGGCTTGATCTACCATGTCCGCCATGGCCAGGAGATCGTCCAACAGGACTCTCAGCTCTCTCTGGAATGTTTCCCTCGGCATAAAAGACCCTCTTTCTCTGTCAGACTGATGCTGTCAGATCCCACACTATGGACGGATGGTGACCGATGTGCCAACATCCACCCAATCGTAAATCGTTTTGGCGTCCTGGGTGCTCAAAATCACGCAGCCAAAAGAGACGCGTTGCCCCAGGAAACCGTCCCACAAGAGCTTGCCATTGGAGAGGATGGGCAGGGCATGGATGCCATTCTCTAGCGTGCCCGACCAATAAATGCCCATCCAAAACGGCATTTGCAGGTTCCAGGTGCTGGCATAGGCCATGGGAATCTTGTCCAGGATACGATAGCTCCCCGGCGCGGTGGGGCTGGCGTTGTTGCCGGTGGAGCAGACCAATTTGTAGACCTCTTTGTCGGCCTCGTAGGCATAGAAGCGCTGCTCAGAGATGTCCACTTCGATGCGCTTCAGCGAGGGGGTGGGCGTCGCCGGCGTCTTGAGGACTTTGACCTGGGCGAGCTTCTGTTCGATGTCCAGCGGATCGCGAGCGAAGGGGCGGGCCGCCAGCAGCTCGCGCTCGGCGGCGTCCAGCCGGCCGGCGGCCTGATAGGCCAGAGCCAGGTTGTAGTGCGCGCTGTAGAGCAGGTCGTGCGTATCGCGGTATTCGCCCTCCTGGTTATAGACGGCCTGTAACGCTTCGACGGCGGCCGGCCAATCGCCGGCCTGGTAACGTTCCAGCGCGGTCAAGTAGCGGCTGGCCGCGCCGCGCGCCTGTTGCAGATCGGTGTCATAGGGGCGCAAGGCGATGGCGCGGTCGTATTCGGCCAGGGCTTCTTTCACCTGATTGCGCTCGGCGTAATAGTTGCCCAGCCGGACGCGCGCCTCGAAGAGTCGCGTGCGCCACACGCTGTTGGTCGGCTCCTGGGCGCTGAGCTTCTCCAAAAGGACGACGGCGGTGGCCCAATCGCCCCTGTTCCAGGCTTCTTCCCAGGAGCTGGTGGCCGGCGTAAAAGTGGGAACCCGCGTGGACGGGGGCGGCGTGGCGTTTGCGGCGGCCGGCGTGGATGCCTGGGCGAT
>CAIQJD010000301.1 GCA_903872005.1 uncultured bacterium
CTGACGCGCACGCCGACGCCGACCTACACCGACACGCCGACGTTGACCCGCACTGTCACACCTACCGCGACGATCCTCGCGCCCGACCTGATCATCAGCAGCGCCGGCATCTCGCTGCGCGGCTACACCGGCGGCTGTATCCCTGCGCCGGGCGAGATGGTCCTGCGGGTTTGCGTCACGAATCAGGGCGATGTCGCCGCCGGCCCCTTCAGCGTCCTGGCCGGCGGCTGTCTGGGCGCGCAACAGCAGTGGCGGCTGGCCGGCCTGGCCGCCGGCGCGACCGCCTGCCTGGAAAGCGACGCCCAACCGCAGTGGTGGAGCGCCTGCGAAATCCTCGCCGACCCGTTCAGTGAAGTCGCCGAGAGCGACGAGACCAATAACCGCTGGTCGGGCGTTGCGCCGATCCCCACGCTGCCGGCGATCTGCACGCCCACCACGACAGCCACGCCGACCGCTGCGGCGACGGCAACGCCCACCGCGACCGCGACGCCGACAGCCACCGCGACGGCCACGGAGACGCCGGCCGTCACGCCGCAGCGCGCCTTCTTGCCGCTCCTCTTGCGCCGCTACCCGTAATCCGGCGCGGCGCGCGCAGAATGAAACGCGGACGGACGCGGATTCTTTCATCCGCGTCCGTCCGCGTTTGTCCGCGTCCCCTCTGTTTCGGCGCGCTCAGTCGTAGCGGCCGAAGTCTCGATACGCCTGCAACAGGGCCGCCACATTCTCCGCCGGCGCGTCGGCCTGGATATTGTGCGCCGTGCCGAAGATGTAGCCGCCGCCGGCCCCCAGGACGCGCGCCCGCGCCTCCACCTCGGCGCGCACATCTGCCGGCCGGCCGAAGGGGAGCGCGCCCTGGATCGAAATGCCGCCCTGAAAAGCCAGCCAATCCCCGAAAGCGGCCTTCAGCCCCGCCGGCGCCATGCCGGCCGCTTCCGGCTGCACCGATTGCAGCACATCCAGGCCGCGCTCCAGCAGCATGGGGATCAGCGGGAAGACCGCGCCGCAGGTGTGGTGCATCACCCGCACGCCATAGGCATGGGCCAGGCCGGCATAGGCGGCGAAGCCCTGGCCCAGGAAGTCGGCCCACAGGCGCGGCGAGATGAGCGGGCCGGCCTGGCTGCCGAAATCGTCGCCGGTCAGGACGATGTCGAGCCGGCCGCCGGCGGCCTCGAAGATGCGCCCGGCGTAGGCTTCGTAGAAGCCGCGGATGCGGGCCAAGATGGCGCGCGCCAGGTCGGGCCGCAGCAGGAGGTCTTCCAGGATTTCCTGGATGCCGCGCAGGTACATGGCCGGCTTGAGCTGGGCGATGCGGTTGAGCCGGTCGCCCTGGAAGACGACGATGCGGCCGGCGTCGCGCACGGCGTCGCACTGCGCGGCGATGTCGCCGTAGTCGAACCAGTCGGCCGACGGCCAATGGCCGTAGGCTTCGACCTCGGCGACGCTGGTCGCGCCGGCCAGAGGCGCCTGGGCCAATTCCCTATAGTGCTCGCGTCCGCCGATGGTCGGGACGACCATCAGCCGGCGGCGCACGCCCCAGATATCTTCGTCCGTCCCATCGGGGAAGGCGCGCAGCGGCGGGCCGATGTAGCGCGGGCCGGCGATATAGCGCAGGTCCACGTCGTGCGCGTCGAGGAAGGCCGCCCAGGCGGCCGGCGCGTCCAGGCCCAGCTTATGCCGGCAGCCTTCGGACATCCAGACGTCCATCGGGATGCGGTCGCCCTGCTCGAAGTTCAGCGCCAGGAAGGTGCGCTCGCGCGAATCCATGCGGGTTTCATCTCCATGCGAAGGAATGGGGCAGCGGGGACGCGATCATGGCAGATAGCCGGCGGCCTGGTCGGCGGTCAGGCGCGTAAGGGTCTGTTCGTCTTCGCTGCCGTTCGCCAGGTATTCGTAGTCGCTGCGATACAGGTAATAGGCGCCGCAGGCCGGACATTGGCGGAGCTGCAGGTCGCGGCTGTCGCCCGGCCGCAGGTCGCGGACGACGATCAGCCGGCCGGCAGCGGCCGGCAGGGAGGTGTCCTGTTCCTCCCAGCCGAACTTCTGGTGGGCGTATTCTATGTCGCACAGGCCGGAACAAAGCGGGCAAGGCGGCGGCAGAGGGGCGTCAGGCAAGGGTGGCATCCTTTCCGTCGGGTGACTGCGCCGGCCGTTGGGGGATAGGACATCCCGGCGCATCGTCAGGGAGCCGGCTTTCCTCTGCAAGCGGCGCGGCATGCGCCTCCACTGTCACGTGCACCAGCCCCAGGTCTTGCGGCAGGGCCGCCCGATACCACGCCGGCGGATGCGGGGCGCGGCTGACCACGCACAGGATGGCGGCATAGATGCCCGGCCCAACGCTCCAGACGTGCAGATCGGCGACCCGCTGGCCTTCCAATCTTTCGATACTCGCCCGCACCGCGTCGCGCACCTGTGCCGGCGCCTGCCGGTCCAGCAGTACTTCTACCGTCGCGCGCAACAGGCCGAGGGACCAGCGCGCCACCAGGATGGCCCCGATGACGCCCATTAGCGGGTCCATCCAGTTCACGCCGAAGTACTTGGCAGTCAGCAGGGCGAAGATCGCCAGCACCGAAGTTAACGCATCGGCCAGGACGTGCAAATAAGCGGAGCGCAAATTGTGATCGCCGGCATGGCGGCCTCCCCCGGCATGGTCTTCCGCGTGCGCGTGGCCGGCCGCCTGATGCTCGTGGTCATGCTCGCCCTCGCCGGGGCCGAGGATAAGCATGGAGACGCCGTTGACGATCAGGCCCAGAACGGCCACGGCGATGGCCTGGTTATAGACGATGGGCACGGGATGCAAGAGCCGGCCGACGCTCTCCCCGGCCATCAGCAACGCGAAGCCGGCCAGCAGCAGCGCGCCGGTGAAGCCGGCCAGGGCATTGACCTTGCCGGTGCCGAAGCTGAAGCGTGGATCGCCGGCGCGCCGGCGGGCGTAGACGTAGGCGAACGCGGCGATGCTCAACGCCGCAGCGTGAGAGGCCATGTGCAGGCCATCGGCCAAGAGCGCCATGGAGGCGAAGGCGAGGCCGGCGCTGATTTCGGCGACCATCATCGCCGCAGTGATGGCGATGACGATAAAGGTGCGCCGTTCGGCCGGCCGTTGCCGGCCCTGCCCGAAGTCGTGGGGGTGTTGCCAGGGCGCGGGGAGGTGGTTAGACATGCGCGATACGATGATCCTCTGTTTGGTTTTCCAGCACCGGCAACACGATCCGCGCCGGCCGCGCCGCGTCGTGCCAGACCTCATTCACGGCGATCTGGCCGGCCGCCTCTTCCCCGAACGGCCCGCCAGTATTGAGGTTGCGATCATACTGTGGAAAGTCGCTGCTGGTCACTTCGACCCGCAGGCGGTGGCCGGCTTGAAACACCTGCGCCGTCGCCTGCATATCTATCTCCACCGAGTACACCTGGCCGGGGATCGTCAGCTCGGCCCGCTCCAGGCCATGCCGGTAGCGCGCCCGCTGGATGCCGTCGCACACCGACATAGAGCGCCCATCCGGCCATACATCGCACAGCCGCGCCACCCAGTCCGTGTCCGGCGCGGAAGATGCCACGTACAAGACGGCTCGCACCGGCCCGATGACGGTCAGATCGCGCGCCAGGACATCCGACGTGAAGGTGAGCATGCGCCCTTCCAACGCCCGAAAGTCGCGCGGCCCCAGCTCCAGCCCGCTGAAGAGCGAGGGGATCGGATCCGCCGGGTCATAGGTGAAGCGATCGGCCGGCTCGGCCCCGGCCGGCGCGTCGGGCGTCAGCCGGCCGTGGTTCAGCGACGTCGCGTCGCCCCCGGTCCCGGCGCGCAGGTAGAACGGCCGATACGCCACGCCGGCCGGCGGCCAGGTCTCCAGGTCAAGCCAGCGATTGGCCCCCATCAAGAAGACCCGCGCCGCCGGCGCGTCCATGACGCCGTTGGGCCGCCCCTTCAGCCAGTGGTCGTA
>CAIQJD010000302.1 GCA_903872005.1 uncultured bacterium
CATTCCAAAGAGCCTGAGAGCTATCCAGGTGAGCATGGAAGAGGCCATGCAAGACTTGGAACGATCCGCGAAATTGGCAAAGCGATTGAAGGACGCTTTGCGGCAGGCTCAATCACGCATGGGTCACAGTGGCAAATACGTCGGGGAACTTGAGAAGCTCTCCAAGCGTCTGGCTGCAGAAGGAAGTCTGTCGGAGTTCCCAAGTCTTCGCCGGGTCGCAGACCAAGTGACGGAGTATTTGCCTCAGCTTCGGAAAGAGCAGGAGGATCTCTTCCGGACTGAGATTGGAGACATCTGTCAAGGCCAAGCGCTGCCGCTCACGGTCATCCAAGATGGGTTTGGAGTCGGCCCCTTTGCCATTTATCCAGACATGACCGCGGAGAAGGTGCGCATTGAATATGCCAAGCTCACTGTGGCGGCCGATGTACCCCTCATTGCACGGTCGGTGATAGAGCGTGTAAGAGAGCTGCGCGAACAACTCCTCGCGTCGCCCTCCCGGGCCACTGATCTGGCGGCGGAACTCGAAGAGGCAATCCGAGTGTGGGTGGCTCGCCAACGGAAGTCGCTGGCTGGAGACCATCTGCGCGCAGAGCTTCCTGGGGTGTATCGTGAAATGACCTTCATCCGCCAAGCGAAACGTGGAGGCACGGAAGCACAATCCGGGGGCTATTCTATGGCACGATTTGTCGTGGACGTATCGAACCTGGTGCAGTCGGAATACAATTTGAAGGCTGGCCCACGATTCCGGCTTGAGACCGCTGTAATTGAGAACGCCAGGAATGCGCGGAAGTCCATCTTCATTCCGTCGGACTTGACGACCGGCCATGGTGAGGGGACCTGCTATCAGGCTATCGTGATGCGAACGAACTCCTAGGGAGAGGGTATACCCATGACAGAACAAGTCGATACCCGTGCCGCGAGAAGGATTCTGCAGGCCTTGGCCCAATCCGGACAACCACCGAAACTGGGCGCGTCGCTCTTGAATGTGGGCACGGACGACATTCTGAAGAAGATCCAGACGGAGTTCCTGGAGGATTACCTCCTACAATATGACGGACAAGATGGCGGCGGTGGCTGCAAGTGGGTTGAGGCTGACTACGGCAATGGGAAGACGCAGTTTCTGCGTTGCGTACAGGAACGGGCCTGGAACACGAACTATGCGACAGCATTTGTGGAGCTGTCCCAGGATGAATGCCCGCTGGACCGCCCGGACAGAATCTATGGAGCGGTTGCACGATCGGTTCAGGCGAAGCCCCTATCGCCGACCGATGTTGACCGCAGCCATGGGTTTGATATCGCCCTCCAACAACTGCTCGACCGCATGTTCCCAAACGTGCTGACCGGAATGCCCGATGAACAACTCAAGCAGCAAGCAGAGGACTGGATCAACAACACATTAGGCCGTACCGCTGTGGAATCCAATGCACTCTTGCGAGCAGCCTGCCAGCACCTGCTGGCGCGCCTATCGGGGAACGAGGAGATTGAACGTCTCAGTTCACTCTTTTTGCGCGGAGAACCGCTTCCGACCGCTGAAGTCAAAGCCTTCGGCGTCTATGAGAAGCTGGATAAGTCCACCGGATTTCGGTTCCTGAGAACGATGTGCCAGATTCTTCAGCGTTCAGGACTTGCCGCTGGGTCAGTGCTGTTGTTTGACGAAGCCCGCAGATCGCTCAGCCTGATGTCCACGAAGTCCCAGAAAGTTGCCTGCGAAAATCTTCTCAGCGTGATCAATCGCTGCAACAACGGCGAGTTGCCCGGCACGCTCTTCATCTACGCCGTGATGCCCGAGTTCTTCACGGATTTTGCCACTGCCTACCCGGCCCTTCAACAGCGATGTGGCCCCAGCACGCGCATCAATCTCAACCACTTACAGAATATCACCGAAAGCGATCTGCTCATGCAGATTGGAGAGAAGATTTGCCACCTCTTCCAAACGGCTTACGCGAGTGAGACCAATGAGTGGAAAGGAAAGAAGTCTCATGGGAAATCACCCGTCAACCAGAACATGAAAATCGTCGCAGAGACGGCGATACGAAAGACTATGGGATCAGGTACCCGCCGACTTTTTGTCAAGACATGGATCCAAGTCTTGAACGATGGCAAGGACTCCGCTCCTCGAGTTCTTGCCCAGGAGGAGGTGGAGGCAGTTCTTGAGGGCGCCAAGCAGGAGTTGAAGTCGGCAGAAGCGCAACAGTTGACCTCTGACGGAGAGTGACAACGATGGAACCTCAAGGGGGCCTTCGCAGAGTAATTCATCCGCAGTTGGGTCCGTGCGACATCGTGCGAATCGAAGGCACCGATTGGATCGTCCACGCGATCAACACGGGCAAGAAGTATCGTGTGCCATCGGCGCGCCGAACGGAATTCAGGCCCGGTGAAGCCGGCGCGCCCGATGCAGGTACCAGCGCGCCAGCGGCAACCCCGTCCCAGAACATCATCGGGAGGGTGTATCACGAACAACTCGGCCCTTGTGATATCCTGCGAATCGAAGGCACTGACTGGATCATCCTGGCGGTCAATACCGGCAAGAAGTATCGGGTGCCGTCGGCCAAGCGTGGGAGCTTCACGGCGCATGAGCAAACGCGTGGCGGCGCGGCAGAGACACAGGCGACGCCGGCCATCACGTTTAGCACCGGCGCGACCGGGACACCTCCCGATGTGCGTACCGCTCGACGGGTTGTTGAATCGCTCCGAAACGGATTGCCCCCTCTGGATCGGTACCTGCGCCCACTCGCCATGGGGTTCTCCCAGACGGGCGAGGTTCTCGCGAGATTCTTCACCAATGTCGACAAGGGAGGCGATGCTGTAGTCGTGCGCGGAGACTACGGACAAGGCAAAAGCTACACGCTTCGCGTCCTGCAGGAAATGGCCCTCGAACACGGATTCATGGTAGCGCATACAGAGATCGATGCAACTGAGATCCAACTGCACAAGCCGTTCCTTGTCTATGCTGACCTCATACGGCATCTGCGTCTTCCCGGGCAGGCAAACTCTGGGATAGATTCTCTCTCGGCAAAGATATCAGAGATGGTGCGCCAAAGATCGCATGCTGGCGGCAACAAGTGGTACGTGCACAAAGCGAGAAAGTGGTTGCAGGACGAATTGGGGTGTGAGCCCTTGGCCTGGCTGCTTTCGGACCCGACCTTTGACCAGGATGAGTCCTTGCAGGCCCTGCTCAAGTGCGACCGGTCTGTTCACGTGACGCGATGCAGAAGGGCCCATATCACCCCCTGTGAACCAAGGACATGGCCCGGTTTCACTGCAGGAACCCAAGGTGACTTTGCCTGCTACCTGCTGGCGGGGCTGGGGCGTCTCGCGCGCCTATTGAAGCTCCGTGGATTCATTATTGTTATGGACGAAATGGAACGCTGGCAAGACCTAAACTGGACTCAACAAACACGCGCAGGCAACCTGCTTGGCGGGTTGATCTGGGGCGCTTCGGCTCCTGTCGGTTCTCGTTCTAAGCATCATGAGCCGCACGTGCTTGAACACAGCTTGCGTTGTGGAGGGTATCCATTCACTACCGAACAGAGAAGCCATGTGGGACTTGCGATC
>CAIQJD010000303.1 GCA_903872005.1 uncultured bacterium
CCTCGATGGCGCGCACGATGTGACCGATGGCGTCGGTGTTGACCGCTTTGGCCTGTTCCGGGTAGTAGTCCGCGGCCGGCGAGATGAAGGCCATGGCGTCCAGCGCCCAGTCTGTGCCGCGCAGGGCACGTTCCACGTCGGCGTAACGCGTGGCGTCGCCCCAGATGATCGTGAGGCCCTGGCCCTCGGTCACGCCGGCGCCGGCGATGGGCGTCGCGCCGGCCTGGCGCTCGTAGGGCCGGAAGCGCTGCTTGTTCTTGGCCGAGGGGCGGACGAGCAGGATGATGTTGTAGCCGGCGCGGCGCTTCCAGAGTTCCTGGAAGGCTGCCCAACCCATCGTGCCGGACGCCCCGAAAAGCGTCACCGTCTCTTTCATAATCATCCCCCTGTCCCGCCGGGCGACGCGGGTCGGCCGGCGGCATGGCGACCGGCCCGCCGGCCGGAGAAGACGCAGTCGGCGATGGAGAGGCCGCTGACGTATTGCTCGGAGCAGAGGCCCACGGCGGTGCGGCCGGCGGCGTACAGGCCGGGGATATTGGAGCCGTCGGAACGGCGCACTTCGCCGGTCTCTTCATCTACCTTCAGGCCGCCCAGGCTCATCACCACGCCGGGGACGCCATTCCGCGAATCGAGAGAGCAGTCTATCGCATAGAAGGGCGGCGCGTCTTGGGTGGTGAAATACTTGGTCGCCTTGCCCATGGGGTCGGGCCGGCCCTGGCGCGCCGTAGCGTTGTAGGTGTCCAGGGTCGCCTGCAGGCCGGCCGGCGCGACGCCGATCTGCTCGGCCAGGGCGGCCGGCGTGGCAGCGCGCTTGCGCCCGAAGACGAACATCAGCAGCATGGAAAGATATTGGAAGGGCGCGGATTGGCTCCGCAGGGTGGTGCGCGCCTTCGCATAGGTCTTCTGGTCGAAGACCAGGAAGGCGTCGCCGCCGGCCTCCACGATATGCTGGCCTTGCGTCGCGCCGTAGAGGTCTTCGGCGCAGAGGCGCTCTCCCTGGCGGTTGACCAGCACGCCCTGCATCAGCGCCTCCGGCGGGACGTAGAAGCGCCACATGGAGAAGCGATCCAGCCGGCCGGCGACCCCGCCGGCGCTTTCGCCCAGGCGCAGGCCGGCCCCATCGTCGCCGGGCGTGCCGAGCGGGAGACAGCGCAGGTAGATGGGCGCGCACTCGCGGACTTTGCCGGCGTTGAAGGCGAAGCCGCCGGCGGCCAGGACGACGCCCTTGCGCGCTCGCGCCCGGAAAGGCGCGGCGTGGCGTTCCATGATCTGTTCCAACGTCGCGGTGATGCGCCTGGCGACGCCGGGCGCGTAGGTGGTGGCCTTGGCGTTGATCTTGGAGAGCCGGCTGTGCAGGCCGGCCCAGAACGAGCCTGGCTCCAGGCTGCGGCCTTCGACGCCCATCACGCGTCCCTCTGGCGAGAAGACGAGGCCCTGTACCTCGGTCTGGTAGCGCAGGGCGACGCCTCGCCGGCGCGCCGTCTCTTCCAGCGCCGCGAAGAGGGTCAGACCGGAAATGCCCGGCCCCTTGGCGCGATGGCCGCGCGGCGCGGGCCTGGCTTCGGCGGCGTAGCGCGCGACCTGCTCGTTCCCGGAGAAGTAGAGGTAGTACTGATCATTGGGGTAGGAGGTCTTGAAGGGGCAGAGCGACGCCTCGAAGGGGACGCCGGCCGCTTCCAGCCAGTCCAGGTCGGCGCGCGAGCCTTCGCAGAAGCGTCGTAGCGTGGCATCGGAGACTGCCTCGCCCACTTCCTGTTTCAGGTATCGGTACATGGCTTCAGGCGTGTCGTCGAAGCCGGCTGCCCGCTGGTATGGGGTGCCGCCGCCGGCATAGACCACCGCGCCGCTGGCCGCGGTCGCGCCGCCGCCGTGAAAACGATCCAGCGCCAAGGCCGAAGCGCCATGCTCGACGGCTTGCAGCGCGGCGCACGCGCCGGCGGCCCCGAACCCGACGACCACGACGTCCGCTTCGGCATCCCAAGTTACCGTTTTGACTTTCATCCTGGTCATCTCCTTTGCTCGATGATGGCGACGGCGTTAGCGACGCCGTCTTCCGCTCGGATTCGCGCGCCCAGCTCTGCAGCGCGCCGGCGCAGCGCCGGATCACTCACTGCGGTCGCAATGGCCTGACCCAGGCGCGCCGCGCTCAACTTTTGACGCGAGATTGGGGCCGGCCCAACACCCAGATCGGCCACCCGCCGGCCCCAAAAAGGCTGGTCGCCGAAGAAGGGCACGACAATGGAAGGGACGCCAGCGCGCAGCCCGGCAGCCGTTGTGCCGGCTCCTCCATGGTGTACGACGGCCGCCATGTGTGGAAAGAGCCACCCGAAGGGAACGGAGTCTATCATCATCACAGAGTCGGGCAAGGCCGTCGCTTGCAAACCGCCCCAGCCGGCCAGGATGAGGCCACGTTGGCCGGCGCGCGCCAGCGCGTCCAGGATCATTGCCGCTGTCGCAGCCGGGTCGCTGCTGCTCATGCTCCCGAAGCCGACGTAGACCGGGGGTGGGCCGGCGGCCAGGAAATCCGCCAGGGCGGCCGGCGGCGTCCAGGTTTCGGAGGATTCCGGGAACCAGTAGCCGGTCACATGGATGTCCTCGCCATCTGCCGGCGGCGGGATGACGGCCGGGCTGAAGCCGTATAGGATGGGCAGGCCGCGCAGAGTTTCGGAGCGATAGGGGCCAGCGAAGGGCGCGCGGGGCAGGTCCAGGATTTCGCGGCGCAGCAACCGGTCGGCCGGCCGAAATGCCTGCCACATCATTTGGCGCGCCAAGTGGTGTGAGAGGCGATTCGCCGCGCCGCTCAGGTTGGCGGGAAGCTGCGGCATGAGGAAGCTGGGGTAGGCGCGCGTTGGCGCGAACGGAATGTAGTACGCCTGCAGCAGCGGCAGCTTGAGCTTTTCAGCGATGGCGACGGCGACGTACAGCCCACCCACGCCGGCGAGAAGCATCTCCATCCCTTCGCAGGCGGCCAAACTCGCCGAGGCCAGCTCACGCGCGCCGGCCTCGGCATCTTTTTGCATCTGCCTCAATACAGAAACGAAGCTACCACTTGCCAAACGCTGGCGCATGCTGGCGCTCTGAACGATGTCTTGGACACGCCCCCGCGCCGGCCAGAACTCCACGCCGTGGGCGCGCACGAGGGTCTCGAAGTCCTCGTGCGTGACGAGGCGCACGCTGTGCCCGGCGTTGACCAATCCCTGGCCCAGAGCCAGATAGGGTTCTACATCGCCCCGGCTCCCCGGCGCGATTACCGCGATACGCATATAGGCTCCTTGTTGTAGTACGAAGGTTGTCGGAAAGCATCATAGCCTTGTCCCTGGCAATTGTCAAGCTCGCCGACGCGAAAACATACCGACCAGTCGGTTTGACAAAACCGCGGCCGGCCGGTATACTGATACCGACCAGTCGGTATCAGTATACCGGCCAGGAGATAAGGGAGGATGACCATGCGCGTCTTGATCATTGGCGGCGCCGGCTTCATCGGCTACCATGCCGTGCGCGAGCTGCTGCGCCGCGGGCATACGGTTGATATTCTGAGCCGTTCGAAGCCGCCGGCGAGCGATTTCCTGCCGCCCGAAGCCGGCCTGATTCTGGCGAACCTGGACAATCTGCCCGACGCGGAGGCGCGTGATTTGCTGCGCGGCTATGAAGGATTGGTCTATGCCGCCGGCGCGGACGACCGCGTGACGCCGCCGGCGCCGGCCTACCCCTATTTCTACAAGGCCAATGTGGAGGCGGCCGCCCGCGTCATTGCCCTGGCGCGCCAGGCCGGCGTGCGGCGCGGCGTCCTCCTCGGCTCCTACTTCGCCTATTTCGACCGCATCTGGCCTGAAGAGAAGCTCAGTGAGCGCCACCCATACGTGCGGAGCCGGCGCGAGCAAGAAGAAGCCGCCCTGGCCGCGGCCCG
>CAIQJD010000304.1 GCA_903872005.1 uncultured bacterium
CCTGGTTGAAGTTGACGTCGAACTGGAAGCCGCCCAGGTCCTGGGCATTGTCAATCAGGATGTTGACGCTGAAGACGTCGCTGGCCGCCGGCTGGGTCGCCGCCTCGACGCGCGCCGTCATCTCGCGGCGGCCGGCGGGGGCGCTGGCCGGCCGGGAAGCCGCCGGCGCGGATTGTCCGCAGGTGGTGCCCCAGGCTGCGGCGACGCGCATGATATCGGTGATATCAATGTCGCCGTCGCTATCCAGGTCGTAGCGCGCATCGTAGCAGGCGTCGCCGGTGCGGCAGCCCCAATGGCTGGCGACCAGCATGATGTCAATGATGTCCACGCGGCCGTTGCCGTCCAGGTCATACGGGCAGCGGGAGATGGTTACCTGGCCGTTTTGGGTCGAGACCGGGATGTTGGCGGCGCTGGAGTTGGTGACGGAGACGTTGCCCAGAGTTACGGCGGTCGTCCCATCGGTCAATGGCGCGAAGGTGATGATCGCCAGTCCGCCGTTGCCGCTGGGGCCGGCGGCCGAGCCGAAGCTGAACGCGCCGAAGGTGACGCGGCCGTTGGCAAAGGTGGGGCCGACCGGCGAGGCGGTGCGGCCGGTGCTGCTCAAGAAGGGCGCCACCACGACCTGAGTCGGGCTGATGATCCCCTGGTTGAAGTTGACGTCGAACTGGAAGCCGCCCAGGTTGGTCACATCGCTGATGGCGACGGTGAGGGTGAACGTCCCGCCGACCTGATTGACGCGCTTGTCGGCCGGCTCAATCCGTACGATGGCCCCGGGCTGCGTGCCGCCGACCGCGTGGAATTCGTTGACGCCCGAGTAGTTGCCATTGTAGCCGCCGACGGCGTAGATGCGACTGTTCAGGTAGGCCATGCCCAGGGTGCGCCGGCCGACGTTCAAGTCGTCAAAGGGCGACCATGTGTTCGTACTCGGGTTATAGGTCTCGCAGGTCCGCGAGTAGAGGCTCCAGCCGCCGCCGCAGACGTAGAGCGTGTCGCCGACGCCGACCGCGCCCGGTCCGCCGCGCGCCTCGCTCATGTTGGGGATATAGGCCCAGGTGTTGGTCGCCGGGTCGTAGCGTTCGGCGCTGTTCATGTCCGTGGTGTTGGCGTCTATGCCGCCGACGACATAGATTTTGCCATTGACCACGCCGGCCGCCGCGAAGAGCCGCGGTGTGCCCATGGACGCGATCTGGGACCAGTTATTGGTCGCGGTGTCAAAGCGGTAGCAGGTGTTGAGCGTGTTGTCGGCGCTATCCTGGCCGCCGCAGACATAGAACTTGCCGTCCAGGCCGGCGCTGGCATGGGCGAATCGCCCTGCCGGCAGGTTGGGCCCGCTGCTCCACGAGTTGGTGGCCGGGTTGAAGATTTCCAGGACGCTGGTCGGGTTTTGGTCGTTGAGCATGCCGCCGGCCATGTAGATCTTGTTGTTGACGACCGCGGCCGAGATGTTGCTGACGGCGGTCGGTTTGTTGGGGCCGGTGGTCCAGGTATTGGTCGTCGGGTTGTAGACCTCGTTGATGTTTTCCATGACCAGGGTCGTCACGTCGCCGTTGTCAACGTCGCGGGCGAGCTTGAGCGGCGTGAGGCCGTTGGCCAGGGAGCGGGCCGATTCGCCGCCGATGGCGTAGACGCGGTCGGCTACTGCGGCGACGGCCAGCCGGCTGCGCGGCACACTGGCCGGCGCCAGCAGGGTCCACGTGGATGGCGTTACGGTGCGTACCTGGTCAACACAGAAGCCCCAGTAGGTGATGGAGCTATCCGTGGTGAAACGCACCTCGACCTGGTTGCCGGGGACCGGCGCGCTCCAGAAGCCGCTGGGATAGTTGCCGCTGTAGCGGGCGATCTCGGCCCCGCCGGGGGCGCGGATGGAGACGAAGTCGCAACAGCTCTCCGTCTCAAGGCGCCCGAAGTGGACGCGCGTGAAGCCCGCCGAAGTATCCGGGTTGGTCAGCGTCCACGAGTTGCTGTAGCCGTTCGAATAGGGATGCGGCGATTGGATGAGGCAGGCGCCGGTCCCAGGGGTGGGGGTGGGCGTGATGGTAGGCGTGATGGTGAAGGTGGGCGTGGGGCCGCCGGTGGTTTCGATGGCGTTCACGCAGAAGCCCCATCTCACGACGCTGCTATCGGTGCGGAGGCGCACCCGCACGACCGCGCCGGCGACCGGATTGCTCCAGAGGCCGTTGGGGTATTCGCCGGTGAGCGTTTGCACCACGGTGCCGGCGCTGTTCATGATGTCAATGTAGTCGAAGCCGCTTTCCAGCTCAATACGCATGAAATGAATGCGCGAGTTTGCTGCGCTGGTATTGGGGTTGTTGACGTTCCAGGTCTGGTTCATGCTGTTGGAGTAGGGGTGCGGCGATTCCACCAGACAGGGATTGATGGTGGGGCTGGGGGTGGGCGTCACACCATCACGGGCCGAGCGGACGGCGGCGAGCATGTTGATGCGCCCCCAGCCGAAGGTGTCGTCGCGGCCGGCCGTCCCCAGGTCCACAGCCGTGGATTGCATGACCCACTCGACCAGCTCGGGCGAGAGGCCGGTGTTTATCCCCTTGACCATGGCCGCCAGGCCGGAGACGTGCGGCGCCGCCATGGAGGTGCCGGACATCGAGCCATAGGTATGGCCGCCGGAAGTCCAGAGGGTGGAGTAGATTTGGCCGCTGGAATCGCCGCCCGGCGCGGCGATGTCCACGTAAGAGCCGGTGTTGGAGTAGTAGGCATGGCCGTCGGTGGTTGTGGTGGCGGCGACGGCGATGACGTGATCGAAAGCGGCCGGGTAGGAGGTCGGATTGCCCGATTGGTATTCGTTGCCGGCGGCGGCCACGATGATCTTGCCGCGGGAGTAGGCATAGTTCACCGCGTCGCGCAGCGTTTCCGAGACGCCGGGGCCGCCCAGGCTCATGCTGAGGACGGTCGCGCCGTGGTCGGCGGCCCAGATGATGCCGGAGGCGACGTTGGCGTAGGAGCCGGAGCCTCCGCTGTCGAGGACTTTCACCGGCATCAGGCGGGTCTGCCAGTTGACGCCGGCCACGCCGACGCCGTTGTTGGTGACGGCGGCAGCAATGCCAGCGCAGTGGGTGCCGTGGCCTTCGTCGTCTTGCGCCGTGGAGTCGTTGTTGACGAAGTCATAGCCGGCGACGATCTTGCTTTGCAGGTCGGGGTGGGTCAGGTCAATGCCGGTGTCAATGATGGCGACGGTGGTGCTGGCGCTGCCGGTGCTGATGTCCCAGGCGGCCGGCCCGTTGATCTTGGTCATGTTCCACTGTTGCCCGAACGACGGATCATTGGGCGTGCCGTAGGTCTGGGCGATGTAGTCCAGTTCGGCGTAGCGGATGGAGCGGTCGCGCAGGAGATCGTCAATGGCTGCCCGTTCTGCGCCGGGCGTGACCTGCACGAGGCTGACGTTGAGGGGTTCGATCTCTTTGATGAGGTTCAGGCCGCGTGCGGTCAGGATTTGTTGGCGCTGATCGGCGTTGACCGATGGCTTGAAGGCCACCAGTACCTGGCCGGCCACAAAGGGCGCATCTACTTTGGGTTCTTGACGCGCCGGGGCGCTATTCTGCGCCCATGCAATACCCAACGAGACCGAGAGCAGGAAGAAGAGCACGATGCATAGGGTAATTGTCCAGCGTTTCATCTCTTCGCTTTCTCCTTTACGTGACGCAAGGGGAGCGAGTTCGCTCCAATCAGTTGTTAGAGATGCTGAAATAAGACGACGCGAGGGAATGCAGCCTATGCATATCATACATCGGTTCCTGTTGGAAGTCAACAGTCAAAAAAAGTGGGGCGGTGTGTGGTTCAATTTGTGGGCGCGTGTGTAGCCTGGCGCCTAGTGCGCGTCTGACCCGGGCCAAAATGCCCACAAGGGGCTAGGCTACGTGCGCGTTTGGACGCCCACCGGGGGCCAGGGACGATCATCCCGATGCTCGTCTCCCCAAAGGGGACTATTTCCAGACCAGGCGGAAGCCGATGTCGGCTTCGCGCGCCGTGGGGCGGGCGCGGTCGCGCGCCCCAACGCCGGCCAGGGGCAGCTCGTCGCGCCAGGAGCCGCCGCGCAGGGCCATGAGGGGCGGCCCTTCTTTGCCGTTGGCGTCGCCATAGGGGTTGGCGCACCATTCCCAGACGTTGCCGGCCATATCCAGCGCGCCGCACGGGCTGGCCCCCTGGGGGAAGAGGCCCACCGGCGTGATGCCGTCCAGGTGCAGCTCGCTGGTGTTGGCGCGTTCGGCGGCCGGCTCATCGCCCCAGGGCCATTGGCGCAGGGTCGGCGCGCCGGCGTCCCAGCCGGCGGCC
>CAIQJD010000305.1 GCA_903872005.1 uncultured bacterium
AGACTTCGGAAGTCCGCAAGACTTCCGAAGTCTAGAGTCTTTCTACACTTGCCAGCGGCCCAGAACCGCCGCCGCGTCCATGAGCTGATCGTCGCGATAGCCGGCCAACTCAATGGCCTTGGCCGGGCACTCGGCGGTGCAGAGGCCGCAGCCCTGGCAGTGGGCCGGGTCAATAGTGGCTGCGCCGACAATCGCCCCGACGCCTACCGTCCCGCGATCCATGTGCGGGGCTTTGTAGGGGCAGAGTCGCACGCAGGTCAGGCAGCCGACGCACTTCTCCGGCGTCACTTTGGCGACGAGGCCGCCGACCTGGATCGGGCCGTGGCCGACCAACTGCAACACCTGGGCGGCGACCGCCTGAGCCTGGGCCATCGTATCCTCAACGAACTTGGGGTAGTGGGCCAGGCCGGCCACGAAGACACCCGGCTGGACGAATTCGCTAGGGCGCATCTTGGTATGGGCTTCCTGGTAGAAACCATCGGGGGCCAGGGCCAGACCCAGCCGGCCGGCGACGTCGGCGGTATCGGGAGCCGGCCGCGTCACGGTGCTGAGGGCCAGGATGTCGGGGCGCAGCTCCAGTTTCTCGTGCAGGGCCGGCTCATAGATCGTCACGACTACTTGATTGCCTTGCAGGGTGACCTTCGGCTTGTCTTCGGGCTGATAGCGCAGGTAGATGACGCCCTTCTCGCGCGCCGCGGTGTAGACCTGCTCGCGCGGGCCATAGGTCATCACATCGCGATTGAGGACATAGACCTGGCACGCCGGGTTCAGCTCTTTGAGCTTGAGGGCAGCGGCAGTCGCGCCGGTGCAGCAGATGCGGCTGCACGGCGAATCCTTCGTCTCGTCGCGGCCGACGCACTGAATGAAGACGACCTGTTTGAGCTTGGCGATGCGCGCCGGCTCTTGCATCAAGATGCGCTCGAAATCGAGGAGATTGACCGCCTGGGGGGCCTGGCCCAGCAGGTATTCGTTGCCGGCATAAGGCAGGCCGCCGGTGGCAACGACCGTCGCGCCGTGATCCAGCGTGATCTGTTCGGTCGAGCCATTGTGGCCGCGCCGCAGGATGGAGCGGAAGACGCCGGGCCGGCCGGACTGGCTGACCAGCGTCGCGTCGGTGAGGACACGAATCCGCGAGTGACGCTGCACGCGCGTGACGAGGGACGCCAGGAGCGCCTGCGGGTCGGTCCCATCGGGCAGGTGGTGCTTGCGGCGCAGCACGCCGCCGAGCTGGTCGCTCTTTTCGGCCAGCGTGATCTCCACGCCGGCGTCGGCCAGGGCCAGGGCTGCAGACATGCCGGCCAGCCCGCCGCCCAACACCAGAGCGCTGGGCAAGGGCTGGATCTCATCCAACGTGATCGGGACGCCGCTGGCGGCGCGCGCCACGGCGACGCGAGCGAGTTCTTTGGCCTTGCGGTTGGCGCCGGCGGCGTCGGGATGCACCCAGGCGCATTGCTCGCGGATGTTCGCCATGCTGACCATGCCGCGCGGGATGCCGGCGGCCGCGGCGATCTGCTCGAAGAGGGCCAGGTGGGTGCGCGGCGTGCAGCCGGCGACCACCAGCCGGTTCAGGTTGTGCGCCTTGATGGCGGCGACGATGGCATCCTGGCCTTCGGCGAGGCAGGGGAAATCCAGGCTGGCGCTGTAGACGACGCCAGGAAGCGCGCCGGCGAAGGCGCTCAGGCCAACGGTATCGAGCCTGGCGGAGATGGCTCCGCCGCAATTGCAGGCGAAGAAGCCGATGCGCGCCGGCCCCTCGGCGGCGGCCGGCTGCGGCCGGGCGGGGACGTGAGCCTGTCCCCGCGCCGCCAGGGTCTCGATGACGGCGTTGGCGGCGGCGGTCGCTTCGATGAAGGTCTCGGCCATCTCGCGCGGCGCGGTGATGGCGCCGGCGGCGAAGACGCCGGCGCGACTGGTGCGCGTCGGGGTCGTCACGCCAGTGTGGCAGAAGCCGGTATTGTCCAGGTTCACGCCCAGGAGCTTCGCGACTTCATCCGCTTGCGCCGGCGGCTGGATGCCGACGGAGAGGACGACCATGTCGTAGGGTTCTTCCTGGAGCTTGCCGGCCTCGTCCTGGTAGCGGAGATAGACCTCTTTGGTCTTGGGGTCTTCACGCAGGCCAGAGATGCGCGAGCGGATGTACTCGATGCCGTATTGCTGGCGGGAGCGCTCGTAATAGGCGTGATTGGCCTTGTTGAAGGTGCGCTGATCCATCAGGAAGACGCGACACTGCACGTCGGCGCCGGCGCGTTCTTTGGTCAGGATTGCCTCTTTGATGGCGTGCAT
>CAIQJD010000306.1 GCA_903872005.1 uncultured bacterium
GCCCCTGGCGCTGCGGGCGGCCGGCTCGCTCCTGGCCGTCTCGCCCGACCTGGGGCTGGCCGGCTACGCTCGGGCGCTGCGCGATGAGCGGACCCGCCTGGCGACCATTGGCGGCGAAGGGGTGGATGTGGACGTGGATGCCAGCCTGAATCTGAGCTACAGCCGGCTGCCGGCCGAGACGGCGCGGGTCTTCCGGCTCCTGGCGGTCTTCCCCACCGATTTCGACGCCGCAGCGGCCGAGGCCGTGGCTGAGGACGCCGGCCATGCTTGCCTCTCCGAGTTGCTGCGCTACAGCCTGCTGGACTACACCCCTCCCCCGCCAGCAGCGGGAGAGGGGCCGGGGGGCGAGGGCCAGGGCCGCTACCGCCTGCACGACCTGACACGGCTCTTCGCCGCGGCGCGCCTGCCCGCCGCGGAGCGGGCCACGGCCGAGGGGCGGCACGCCGAACACTATCGGGGCGTCCTGGCATCCGCCGATGATCTCTTCCTGCAGGGCCACGTCGGCATCCTGGCCGGCCTGACCCTTTTCGACCGCGAGCGGGCCAACGTCGAGGCCGGCCACGCCTGGGCCGTCCGAAGCGGCCATGACCGGCTCTGCAGCGCCTATCCTGACGCCGGCGCCTACGTGCTGGGCCTGCGCCTGCACCCACGGCGCAAGATCGAATGGCTGGAGGCGGCGCTGGCGGCCAGCCGGCGCCTGGGCGAGCGCAACGCTGAGGGCGCCCACCTGACCAACCTGGGCCTGGCCTACGCCGTCCTGGGCGAGACGCGTCGGGCCATCGGCGCCTACGAGGAAGCGCTGTGCATCGCCCGCGAGATCGGCGACCGGCGCGGCGAAGGGGCCGACCTGGGCAACCTGGGCAACGCCTACGCGGACCTGGGCGAGACGCGCCGGGCCATCGGGTACTACGAGGAGCGCCTGGTCATCGCCCGCGAGATCGGCGACCGCGCCGGGGAGAGCAGAGCCCTCTGGAACATGGCCCTGGCGTATGACAAGCTGGGCGAGCCGGCGCGCGCCATCGAGCTGGCCCAAGCATCCCTGGCAATCATGGAGCAGATCGAATCGCCGTATGCGGAGAGGGTGCGGCGCCAACTGGCCGCATGGCGCAACGCGGCCGGGTAGGGGCGGCCCTTGTGGCCGCCCCCCCAGAGGGCAGGGACAAGCCCTGCCCGTACAGGCCAGCCCTTGTGGCCGCCCGCGTGCGGGGGCCGGGCCATCCACGAATCCGAACACGAATAACCGAATCGGCGCGCCCCGGCCGGCCATTCGTTCATTCGTGGGCCTCCTTCGTGGACGGCCGCGGGGCAGGGACAAGCCCTGCCCGTACAGGCCAGCCCTGGTGGCCGCCCGCGTGCGGGGGCCGGGCCATCCACGAATCCGAACACGAATAATCGAATCGGCGCGCCCCGGCCGGCCATGCGTTCATTCGTGGGCCTCCTTCGTGGACGGCCGCGGGGACAAGCCCGGCCCATACAGGCGTTGGGAACGCCCAAGTCGCGCAAGAGCCGGCGCGGCGACCCCCCCCGCAAGTTTCCTGAAAGACCCATGAGGTCTCCGAGACCTCACGGGCCTCGACCCACGATAAGGAGACACACGTATGACCCTCGTCCTCGACGGGCATATCCACCTGACCGGCGCTGCGCCGGCCCCGGCCGCCTTCCTGGCCGAGCTGCAAACTGCCGGCGTCGCCGGCGCGGCGTTGCTCTCGCGGCCGCCGGCTTCCTTCGCGGCCGACGCGCCCCCGCCGGCCGCCCGCCTGCGTCACCTTCTCGATTGGTGTCCGCCCGGCATGGGACTCTATCCGCTCTTCTGGCTGGACCCCACCGAGCCGGACGCCCTGGAGCAGGTCGCGGCGGCCGTGGCCGCCGGCGTGGCCGGCTTCAAGGTCATCTGCGACCACTTCCACCCCGGCCACCCGGCCGCGCTGCCGGTCTACCGGGCCATCGCCGCCGCCCGGCGTCCGATCCTGTTTCACGCCGGCATCCTGTGGGACGGCAAGGCGTCGTCAGAATACTCGCGGCCGGCCGGCTTCGAGGCGCTGCTGGGCGCGCCGGGCCTGCGCTTTGCCCTGGCCCACATCGGCTGGCCCTGGTGCGACGAGCTGATCGCCGTCTATGGCAAGCTGCTGCACGCGGCGCGCGGCAAAGGGGCGGACGCGGTCGAGATGTTCGTGGACATCACGCCGGGGACGCCGCCGATCTACCGCCGGCGCGCCCTGAGCGATCTCTTCGGCGCCGGCTACGATGTGGCCGACCACGTCATCTTCGGCAGCGATGGCTCCGCGCCGGGCTACAACGCCGGCTGGGCGCAGACCTGGCTGCGCCGGGATGAGGAGATCCTGACGTCCCTGGGATTGGGCGCGGAGACGCTGGACAAAGTGCGGGGCGGGAACCTGCGACGCTTCCTGGGGATCGCATAACGCCGACGCCTGTATGGGAGAAAGAACATGAATCATCGCGAGCGCATCCTGGCGGCGGTCGAGCGCCGGCCGACGGATATCTTGCCGGTGGGCTTCAAGGCCACGGACGACGTGCTGCGCCGGCTCCTGGCGCATTTCGGCGCGGCCGACCTGCTGACGCTGCTGCCGGCCCTGCCGGTGGATACCTTCGGCGTGGTCAACAACCAGCGCTGGGGCGTCTACCCGGTCTATCGCGGCGGCCCGCCGCGCGTCCTCTATCCCGACCTGCGCCCCGATGGGACGTGGGACTCGGTCTTCGGCTATCGCCGGCGCTGGACGCCCTTCGCCGGCGGCTTCAACGACGAGGTCATGGATCACCCTCTGGCCCACGCCCAATCCCTGGACGACTTGCGCCAGTACCCCTGGCCGCGCGCCGATATGTACGACTATTCCACCATCGCCGCGCAGTGCGCCGCGGCCGGCGACTACGCCATCCTCTTCCTGTCTGGCGGCCTGGGGCAGCTCGCCAATCTGGTCGGCTTCGAGAAGATGCTCACCGACCTGGCGCTCAACCCGGAGCTGGTGGAATACAGCATGGCAGCCATCGGCGAGTTCTTCACCGAAGTGACAGACCGCACCCTGGCGGCGGCCGGCGGGCGCATAGACATCATCTGCGTGCAGGACGACTTCGGCACGCAGGGCGGCAAGCTGATGAGCCTGAATATGTACCGCCGGTTCTACAAGTCGCATCACCGGCGCATCTTCGAGGCGGCCAGGCGCCACGGGGCGCGCGTGATGCAGCATTCTTGCGGCGCGGTCTTCGACTTCATCCCCGATTTCATCGAGATTGGCGCGGACATCCTCGACCCGGTGCAGACGACGGCGGCCGGCATGGAGCCGCGCCGGCTGAAGCAGGAGTACGGGCGGGATATCTGCTTTCATGGCGGCATTGACACGCAGAACACCCTGGTGCGCGGGACGCCGGCCGATGTGCGCCGGCACCTGGACGAGCTGGTGGAGACCCTCGGCGCGGGCGGCGGGTTCATCCTCGCGCCGAGCCACTACATTCAGGCGGACGCGCCGTGGGAGAATGTGCTGACGATCTTCGAGCATGTGATGAAGTGGCGCTGAGGGTAAGCCCCCGCATACCTGCCGCGCGGCGCTGATCGCGTCGCCCGCGCCAGTATCCGGCGAGGCGCGGATAGCGTCTCGCCGGCCGCCCCTTGTCCCAACTTATCCCGACCTCGCTTCCATCCGTATCTGTCCGCGCCCGGCTACGTCCAATCCTATGTACGCCCTATCCAGAAAAAGTCCTATTGACGCGGGCCGCATTTCGATGTATGGCCTGGATACCGATGTGCCTGAGAACAGCGATGAGGATCGCCTGATCACGAGCGAGCTCTATGGCGGCGACCTGGAGA
>CAIQJD010000307.1 GCA_903872005.1 uncultured bacterium
CAGGGTCATTTCAAAGTCAGGTAGAGAGAGCTCCGATGAGTTGAAGGGAGCGTCTGACGGAGACGCTATAGTAACGGATTGCATCAGCGATGTTGTTCCAACCCCGATAACGGAATAGGGCGAGGATGACATTGCGCAGGGCCGCCAGAGCTTGAGGGATAGACCCCGAATGGGCCTGGCTGGCATCTTCACCCATGGTCACATCGCGCACATAATGGACGCGGTTTTCGATGGTCCAGTGGCCACGCCAGAGAGACTCGATCTGAGCGGGGCTGGCTTGTGCGTGGGATAGGCTGGTGATGCCGTAGGTGGTCTCTTGTACCGTTTGGCCCGTATGCGGATCGCGCCGACGACACGTACGGCGGATGACCTGTTGCGCTCCAGGCCAATGCAAGTAGTCGCCAAGGGCTGAACTGCACTCGGTGGTGCGCATTTCCAGACGGCCATGTTTCTTCTCCTGGGATTGGCAACTCCAGTATTCTTGGTCGCGTTCTTGGCGTGTCCAAGGAGGAAAGTCGAAAAGTAGGGCAATCGCATCACGCAACTGCGGTTGGTTGCCCTTCACCATCATCAAGTAATCCCCCTTACGCCGTCGGATGTAGCGCGCCAGATCGCGCTGGGTAAACAGCGCATCCATCGTCGTCACTGTGCCAACCAGAGTGCACTGCTTCAGTACCTTGGGCCACGCCGTAATCTCATTGCCCTTGCCCCCCACGGCCGCTTGCGCCAGCACGATCCCGCTGCTATGTGTCGCTACGCTGACCAAATGGACAGGCTCTCCGTGCGCCCAGGCCCCGCGCACCGCCTTCCCATCCAGCGCTTGCCCGCGTCTGCCAGGCGATTCGGCCCCACGCGTCTGGTTCGACTCCTGGCAACCCACAAGTGTTTGCCCCAAACGCGCCACTTGCTTCTCTAACTGTTCCACGTCGATGCTATGTAATACCCGTCTGATCGTTGACTCGCTCGGTACCCGCAGGGTATCCTTCTCCAACGTCTTACACAACACTGCCCCGCGTAACTGAATCCAGTGCGCCATACCGTGCGCCGACCGTTGCCCCTGCACGATGGCCGCACAGATCAATGTCAGCAGAAATGCCCAGTCGTAGCGTTGCCCCCGCGCCTTGCGCGGATCCGCTATCTTTTGAAGCACGCTTAGCAATGTGTTATACTTGAATCCGTCCATCGGGTACCATTCTCCTTTGCCTGGCAGCTTACGGAGATTGTACTCGATGGACTGCGACTTTGAAATGACCCTGCCCGCGGGGCGCGCAGTGCTTGACGCGCCGCGAGATTTGTGCTACACTATGTCAGACCTCATACAAACACCGGCGGGTGATGCATCCGTGAAGCTGCGAAACGATCCGCGTCCGCTCTACGTGCAGGCCGAAGAGGCGCTCATGAAGCTGCTCAACGCCGACTATCGCGCCGGCGACCGGCTGCCGCCAGAGCCGCAGCTCGCCCTGCAACTGGGCATCTCGCGCTCGACCCTGCGCGAGGCCATGCGCTCCTTTGAGGAGCGGGGCCTCATCAGCCGGCGCCAGGGGGTCGGCACCTTCGTCACCGCTCCATCCAACGGCGCAGTCATTGAGAGCGGCCTGGAATCGCTGGAGAGCGTGGACGCGCTGGCGCGCCGCAAGGGGCTGGACGTGACCGACCGCGATGTGGAGATCACGGAGACGCCGGCGGACGAAGAGACGGCGCGGCGCTTGCGCCTGGCGCCGGCCGCGCCGGTGGTTCAGGTCGTACGCACCAAGATTGCCGATGGCCGGCCGGTGGCGTATATGGTGGATATCGTGCCGGCGTCCATCGTGGCGCTGGATGAGCTGCGCGCCGGCTTTCACGGTTCCGTGCTGGACTTCTTGCAGGCGCGTGGCCGGCCGGCGCTGGCGTATGCCTGGGCGCGCATCATTTCCACGGTCGCCGGCGCCAATCTGGCGCTGCGCCTGGAGGCGATGCCTACGACGCCCTTGCTGCTGATTGAAGAGACGCTCTATTCCGCAGACGCCGCGCCCGTGGAGTTCTCGCAAAACTATTTCATCCCGACCTACTTCCAGTTTCATGTTATTCGACGCATTGGCGGCTGAGCGCCTGACGCCGCCGGCGCGTGGAGAACCGAGACCCATTTCGTCGTATCAATCCAATCAAAGGAGATGTGCACCATGAAGACTGAATCGTTCAAAGGCAAAGACTTCCTGTCCGAACGCGATTACACCAAAGAAGAGATCGAGACGATCCTGCAGGTCGCCACGGACCTGAAACGCCGCTACGCGATGGGCGAGCCGCACGATCATATCCTGCGCGCCAAGACCCTCTTCATGATCTTCTACAACCAGTCGTTGCGTACCCGCAACTCTTTCGAAGCCGGCATGACCCAGCTCGGCGGCCATGCCCATTACCTCGACCCCAGCAAGATCTACACGCCGGCCATGGAAGGTCGCGAAGTCGCCTATTCCACCGAGCGCGTCTCCGACGTCGCCCGCGTCCTGTCGCGCATGGGCGATGCCATCGCCATCCGCTGCTACGGCGACCCCGTGGATTGGGAGTACGGCGGAGCGCATGCCATGCTCAGGGAATTCGCGCGCTGGTCCGACATTCCCGTGCTCAACATGGAAGACGACATCTATCACCCCTTCCAGGCCCTGGCCGACGTCCTGACGGTCAAGGAGAAGTTCGGCACGTTCAAGAAGGTGAAGTTCGTCATGAGCTGGGCTTACAGCCCCAGCATCGAGAAGCCGCGCGCCGTGCCCCAGAGCGCCATCCTCATGGCGACCAAGATGGGTTGCGATACCGTCCTGGCCCATCCCAAGGGGATGGAGCTGGATCCGGACATCCTGGCGACCTGCAAGCAGTATGCTCAGGAGACCGGCGGCTCCTTTGAGATCAGCAACGATATGAACGAAGCCTTCGAGGGCGCGCAGGTGGTCTATCCGAAGGCCTGGTGCGCTACGCCGGTCTTCCAGCCGCCCGTGGGTCAGAGCGACACCAAGGCCACGCAGAAGATCTTCGATGCCAATAAGGACTGGATTTGCGACAGCAAGAAGATGAAGCTCATTGATCCTTACGGCATCTACCTGCACTGTCTGCCGTGCGACCGCGGCTATGAAGTCACCAACGACGTGATTGACGGCCCGCAGTCGGCGGCTTTCGATGAGGCGGAGAACCGCCTGCACGTGCAGAAAGCGGTCATGAGCCTGGTCATGCGCTAGGCGCGAGTCACGTTTGTCAGCGCGATGAGCGCAGCCCTCAAGGCGAAGAACACCGCCGGCGAAGCGCCGGCCGCTCCCCTTGGGGGCTGCGCTGGTTTATTTTGGTGGGAGGCCCCAGCATGTCCAAAGTCACGTTGAACCCGGCTACGGAATTTACGCCCTGCCCGTTGGTGTTGGTCACCTGCGGCGTGGGCGAGCGGGCGAACATCATCGCGATTGCCTGGACCGGCATCGTCTGCTCGGACCCGCCGACGGTGGCGATCGCCGTGCGGCCCAGCCGGCATTCGCATGGGTTGCTCAAAGAGACGCCGGAATTTGGCGTCTGCTTTCCCCCAGAGGCGATCTTGTCGGCGGCCGACCTGTGCGGGACGCTCTCCGGCCGGCAAGGCGACAAGTTCATCGCCAGCGGCTTGACGCGTGAGGCCGGCGAGAAGATTCAAGTGCCCCTCATCGCCGAATGCCCCCTCGCTCTGGAATGTCGCACCCGGCAGGTGCTCTCCCTGGGGTCGCACGACCTGTTCATTGGCGAGATCGTGGCCGTGCGCGCCGACCCGGCTATTCTGACGGCGCATGGGCGCATAGACTACGGGCGCATCCCGGGCATTGGCGTCGCCGGCGGCAGCTACTGGGCGGCCGACCGGCCATTGAAGCCGATGGGATTCTCTAAGCGCGCCAAATAGAGGGCCGGGCATGAATCTGTTTGGCAGGGACCTGATTTCGACTCAGGAATGGGCCAGCGCCGAGCTAGAGGCTGTGCTGGACCTGGCGCAGCGCATGAAGCGGGCGCGTTTTGCGCCCCGCTACACGCGCCTGCTCAAGCAGCGCACCTTCTTCATGTTCTTCTATAACCCCTCTGTGCGGACGCGGCAGAGCTTCGAGTGTGCCGCCACAGAGCTGGGCGGCCACGCGCAATTCCTGGAGCCGGCCGGCATGCGCCTGAAGACGGCCCTGAGCGCCGGCGAGACTATTGAAGACGCCGCGCAGGTCATGAGCCGCTACGCCTGCGGCATTGGTATCCGCATCCTGGAAGATAAGATCGGCCGCTATGGCGAAGGCGACCAGCTCATCCGCGAGTATGCGCGCTGGAGCAGCGTGCCGGTCATCTCGATGGGCCACGACACGAATCATCCCTGTCAGGGGTTGGCCGATGTCATGGGGCTGCGGGAGCATCTGGGCGACCTGGCCGGCCGCAAAGTCCTGCTGACCTGGGGCAGCGGGGCGCTGGCGCGTTCCTGGTGTTCGGTACAGGAGGCTCTGCTCATCTACTCGCGCTTTGGCATGGATGTGACCCTGGCGCATCCGGCCGGCTACGATCTTGACCCGCAGGTGATCGCCGCGACGCGCGCGAACTGCGCCGCGCGGGGCCGGCGCTTCGAGATCGCGCATGACCCCGATAGCGGCTACGCCGGCGCGCAGGTGGTCTACGCGCGCAACTGGATGAGTCCGCAGGCGTATGCCGGCGGCGAGTTCCACAAGGCCGCCGAAATCGAGCGGGCCTTGGCCCATCCCGATTGGATTTGCGACGCGGCGCGCATGCGCCGGACAGAAGACGCGCGCTTCATCCATCCGATGCCGGTGGATCGCGGCAACGAGGTGACCGA
>CAIQJD010000308.1 GCA_903872005.1 uncultured bacterium
CCCACAAGGGGCGATACTACGGTTCACCCCCAGATTGAAACACACCTGCCCGAAACTCCCCCTTGACTTCTCTTCGTATATGCGATAAAATATAAATTATCGAGACAACTTCGATAGGAGTCGCCCATGCGCGTGCAGACGATCCAGGAACAGGTCGTGGACAACCTGCGCCGGCTCATCCTCGACGGCGACTACGCGCCCGGCGACAAGCTTTCGCAGGACGAGCTGGCCGGCCGGCTGGGCGTCAGCCCCATGCCGGTGCGCGAGGGCCTGCGCCAGCTTCAATCCGAAGGGCTGGTGACTTTCACCCCTCGCCACGGCGCTTCCGTCGCCGCCCTATCGCCGGCCGAGTTCGACGAGCTTTACCATATCCGCGAAGAGCTGGAAGCCCTGGCCCTGGGCTGGGCGCTGGAGCGTCTGGATGCCCCGACGAAGGCGCGCCTGCGCGCCGGCCTGGCCCAGATCGAATCGGCCGAGGCCGACGGCGACGTCCATCGGCGCACAACCGTGGTGCGCGACTTCCTCTGGACGCTCTTCGAGGCCGCCGGCCGGCCGCACCTGCTGGCCGCCATACGGCGCTACTACAACATGACCTACCTGTACCAGCGCCAATACTCGGCGCTCCTGGCCCTGGGCGCGGCGCGCACCCAGATTTATCGCCGGCTCCTGGAAGCCATCGAAGCCGGCGACCGGCCGGCAGCCCTGGCCGCCCATCGCGACAACTACCGCCTCATCCGCGAGGCCATGCTCCCGCTGCTGCAATCCGCCGACGCCCCGATAGCCGCATCGGACATCACGGATCAACCTTCTCAACCTATCCCATGAGCCTCTGCGCTCTCCGCGCCTCTGCGGTAACTCCCATTCCAGAAAGGACGCACCCATGAGCAGAACCAAGTGGCTAGAAGTCTTGACCGACGAGCAAATCCTGCAAATCCATCGCGCCAGCCTGGAGATCCTGGAACAGACCGGCGTCTGCATGCCGCAGCGCCGGCTCCTGGAGCTGCTGCGCGACCACGGCGCCTGGGTGGACTTCGAGCGCCAGGTCGCCTGTTTCCCGGCTGCCCTGGTCGAAGGCGCGCTGAAAGGCTGCCCCTCGCGCTTCACCTGGCACGGGCGCAACCCCAGGCACGACATCCGCCTGGGCGAAGACAGGGTCTACTACCTGGGCGCTTCGACCCTGGTCACCGTCTATGATCTGGACGGGACGCGCCGGCCATCCACCTTCGCCGATGTGCAGCGCTTCGCCCGGCTCAAAGACGGCCTCCCCTTCATCCATGATGGCTACGGCGCAGTGCATCCGCAGGACGTGCCGGAGCGCGCCGCGCACTGCTACCAGATGGTCGGCCAGTTCGTCAACAGCGAAAAGCCCTTCCGGGCGCGCATGTTCGGCCGGCAAGTCTCGGCCGACTGCCTGCGGATGGCGCAGATCGTCGCCGGCGGCGAGGAAGCCTTCCGCCAGCGCCCCAACCTGATGGCCGTCGTCAACACCGTCAGCCCCTTGACCAACACCCCCGAACAGATGGAAGCCCTGATCGTCTACGCCGAGGGGAACGCGCCCCTCTTCTTCTCGCCCCAAATTCAGGCCGGCGCCACCGGCCCGGTCACCCTGGCCGGCCTGCTGGCGCAGATGAACGCCGAAATCCTCGCCGGCATCACCGCGGCGCAACTGGTCAACCCGGGCTGCCGCGTCGGCTACGCCACCACCTCCGGGATCATGGACATGCGCCATGGCCTGATGCCCTATGCCACGCCGGAATCGGCGCTGATCAATATCGCCACGGCGCAGATGGCGCGCTTCTATCGCATCCCCAGCCGCGGCACCGGCGGCTTCTCCGAAGCGAACGTATTGGACATGCAAGCCGGCTTCGAGACGGCGCTGACCACCTACGCCGCAGCCCAGGCCGGCATCAACATCATCATCGGCGCGGCCGGCAGCCTGCAAAACGCCCTGGGGGCCAGCTACGCCAAGTTCGTCATTGACAACGAGATCATCGGCTACATCGAGCGCATGCTGGCCGGCATTGACTTCTCCCCGGAGACGCTGGCCCTGGACACGATCCAGCGCGTTGGCCCGGCCGGCCAGTTCATGACCGAAGATCACACCGTGCGCCACTTCCGAAGCGAACTATTCCGGCCGCGCCTGAGCAATCGCGCCGCCTTTGCTCAGTGGGAAGAAGCCGGCAGCAAGGACATCACCCAGCAAGCGACCGAGGAGGCCGAGCGGATCCTACGCGAACACCAGCCGGCCCCGCTGCCGGCCGAAGTCGAGCGCGAGCTGTGGGCCATGGTGCGCATGGCCGAAAGTCGGGAATAATTGGACGCGGGCGAACGCGGAGGACGCGGATGGGTTCGACGACGCCCACTGGCCGTTTCCCAAATATCATTCCGCGTTTGTCCGTGTTCGTCCGCGTCCCTCTATCCGTCATAGGGAGAATACGCGATGGCTTACCGTCTCGGCGTAGATGTGGGCGGAACGTTCACCGACCTGGTGTTGTATGACGATGTCGCCAACCGCATCCACCTGGCTAAAGTCCCTTCCACCGTGCGGAACCAATCGGTCGGCGTGGTGGAGGGCATCCGTCAGATTGCCGGCGCGCATGGCCTGACGCCGGCGCAGATCGAGTTCCTCATCCACGGCACCACCGTCGCCACCAATGCCCTGCTGGAGCGCAAAGGCGTCCCCTGCGCGCTGATCACGACGCGTGGCTGCCGCGATCTGCTGCAAATCGGCCGGCAGGATCGCCCCAGTCTGTACCGCCACTTCGCCCGCCGGCCGGCGGTCATCACGCCGCGCCGGCTGCGCTTCGAGGTGGACGAGCGCATGCTGCACACCGGCGCCGTGCAGACCCCGCTGGACGAGGCCGGCGTTATCGCCGCCATCGCGCGCATCAAGGCCGCCGGCGTGTCGGCCATCGGCGTCTGCCTGCTGCACGCCTACGCCAACCCGACCCACGAGCAGCGCATCGGCGAGCTGATCCGCCAACACTACCCGGCGGCGACGGTCTCCCTGTCCCACGCCATCCTCTCCGAGTTCAAAGAATATGAGCGCCTCAGCACGACGCTGGTCAACGTCTACGTCATGCCCATCGTCAAGCGCTACCTGGACGATCTGGAAGCCGGCGTGGCCGCGTTGGGCGTCCGCTCGGCCCTGCACATCATGCAATCCAACGGCGGCGTGATGAGCGCGGCGGCGGCGGCGGAGCGCAGCGTGCATACCGTCCTCTCCGGGCCGGCCGGCGGCGTGGTCGGCGCGCTCCTCATCGCCGAACAGGCCGGCGAGCGCAACGTCATTTCCATTGACATGGGCGGCACCAGCCTCGATGTAGCCTTGTGCCATCAGGGCGAAGTGCGCCTGACCCTGCAGGGCGAAGTAGCCGACCTGCCGGTGAAGGTGCCAATGTTGGATATCCACACCCTGGGCGCCGGCGGCGGAAGCATCGCCTGGATTGATCCCGGCGGCGCGTTGCGCGTGGGGCCGCAGAGCGCCGGCGCCGACCCCGGCCCGGCCTGCTACGGCCGCGGCGGGACGCAGCCGACCGTCACCGACGCCAATCTGGCGCTGGGCCGGCTCAATCCCGACTATTTCGTCGGCGGGGCGATGCGCCTGGACGTGGGACTGGCGCGCGCCGCCATCCAGCAGGTCATCGCCGGCCCCCTGGGCCTGAGCGTCGAACAGGCCGCGGCCGGCATCCTCGATGTCATCAATGCCACCATGGTCAAGGGGATGCGCTACGTCTCGGTGCAACGCGGCTACGATCCGCGCGAGTTCAGCGTGGTCGCGTTCGGCGGGGCCGGCCCGCTGCACGCCGGCGCGCTGGCCGCCGAATTGGGCGCGCCGCGCGTCATCGCCCCGCCCATGCCCGGCGTCACCTCGGCCCTGGGCCTGCTGGTGGCCGACTTCCGCCACGACTACTCGCAAACCTATCTGCGCGCCCTCCCCGTAGAACCTCCCGCAGGTTCTCAACCTGCGGGAGGTTCGTGCGCGTGGCGATGCGACGAGGAGGTGGACTCGCTCCTCGCCGACCTGAACGCGCTTTACGCCGGCCTGGAAGCGACCGCGCTGGCACAGATGCGCCAGGAGAGCGTGCCGGCCGAGCGCGTCCTCTTCCAACGCAGCGCCGACCTGCGCTACCTGGGCCAGGGCTACGAGCTGGAAGTTCCCGCGCCGGCCGGCCGGCTCGACGCCGGCAGTCTGCGCGCCCTGGCCGACGCCTTCCGCGAGGCGCACCGCCGGCAATATGGCTACGTGAAAGACGAGAACGACGCCTTGCAGCTCGTCAACCTGCGCCTGACCGCCATTGGGCGCACGCCGCGCCCGCATTTCGTCGCCGAGCCGACTTCCCCGCAGGCCGGCCGCAACCCGGCCCGGGCGCGCAAGGGTAGCCGGCCGGTCTGGTTCGCCGGCGGCTTCATCGAGACGCCCATCTATGAGCGCGGCGCGCTGCTCGCCGGCGATATGGTGCAGGGGCCGGCCGTGATCGAGCAGCTCGATTCGACGACGGTGCTGGACGCCGGCGCGCGCGCCCGCCGCGATGGGTTTGGGAATCTGATCATTGATCTGCCTGAGACTGAAACCTCACAGGTCTTGGAGACCTGTGAGGTTTCAGCGGCCTGTGAGGTCTCTGGCGTAGACCCCATCACCCTGGAAGTGATGCGGAACGCGCTCTACTCCATCGCCGACGAGATGACAGCCGCGCTGGTGCGTACCGGCTATTCCACCAACATCAAAGACCGCCGCGACTGTTCCTGCGCCATCTACGACATCGAAGGCAACACCGTGGCCCAGAGCGAATTGAACACACCGGTGCATCTGGGCACCATGCCGCCCACGGTACGCACCGTCCTGGACAAGTTCCCGGCCGAGACGATGCAGCCCGGCGACGCTTTCGTGCTGAATACGCCCTATCCGGCCGGCCCGGGCCATCTCAACGACGTCGCCATCGTCTCGCCGGTCTTCTGCGCCGGCCGGCTGGTCGCCCTGGTCGCCAACCAGGCGCACCACGTGGACATGGGTGGCTTCGCGCCCGGCAGCATGCCCTTCGGCGTGACCGAAATCTATCAAGAGGGGCTGCAAATCCCGCCGCTCAAGCTGCGCCGCGCCGGCGTCATGGACGCCGGCTTGCTCGACCTGATCCTGGAGAACGTCCGCACCAAATTCGAAGTGCGCGGCGACCTGATGGCGCAGATTGCTGCCAATCATGTGGGGCAGATGCGCCTGGAGCAGTTGATCGCCAGGCACGGCTTCGCCAATGTGCAAAACTACCTGCAGGCGATGATGGACTATTCCGAGCGCCGGCTGCGCGCCGGCCTGCGCCAACTGCCGGCCGGCCGCTACTCTTGCGAGGACTATCTGGAAGGCGACGGCCTGAATGACCGGCTCATCACGCTGAAGGCGACGGTCATCATCGAGGGGGACACGGTCGCGTTCGATTTCGCCGGCACAGATGCCCAGGTCGCCGGCCCGCTCAACTGCCGCTGGCCGTCGGTGGCCGCCTGCGTGCAGTTCGTCATCAAGTCGCTGATTGATCCGGAGCTGCCGCCCAACGCCGGCGCGTACCGGCCGGTACGCATCCTGATCCCCGAAGGCTCGCTCCTCAGCGCGACCTACCCGGCGGCAGTATGCAACGCCAACATCCTGACCGCCCAGCGCATCGTGGATGTGCTGTGGGGCGCGTTCCTGCAAGCCATCCCGGCGCGCGCCACGGCTGCCTCGTCGGGGACGATGAACCTGCTCAATATCGGCGGTCTGAACCCGCAAAGTGGGCGCTACTACAATTATGTGGAGACCTACGCCGGCGGGCAGGGCGCCGGCCAACATGCCGATGGCATGGACGCCGTGCAGAACGGCATGACCAACACCCGCAACGCGCCCATCGAGGCCATCGAAGCCGCGTACCCATTACAAGTGGAAGAATACGCCCTGGTCCCGGATAGCGAGGGCGCCGGCCGGCAGCGCGGCGGCGTCGGCATGACGCGCTGCTTCCGCATCCTCGGCCGGCAAGCCAAAGTGACCCTCAGCACCGACCGGATGCGGATTGGCCCCTGGGGCGTGGCCGGCGGCGCGCCGGCGGCCGGCGCAAGCTGCGTCATCACCAAAGCCGACGGGCGCGTCATCTCCCTCGGCCCGAAAGTGACGACCTTCGTGGAACAAGGAGATCGCATCCGCATCGTGACGCCGGGCGGCGGCGGCTGGGGCTTGCCGGCCGAACGCGACGCCGCCTCCGTGCGACGCGACGTGGCGGAAGAGCTGATCTCGGAACGCCGGGCGCGCGAGGTCTATCGGGCCGGCTGAGGCGCGCCGGCAAACGAGGCGCGCGTCCCGACTGCGGGCCAGCCCGGAGCCAGGATGCGCGCCTCTTGGACTGCAAGCGGACGAACGCGAATTTGTCGGCGTACAGCCGCCAGACAACCGGCCGGCTGCGCGCTTCCACGCCAGCCGGGATCCTGCATCGCATCCCCCGTCCGCGTTCATCCGCGCCCCAGGCTCTGCAAGTGGCCCAGGAATAGCAGTGTTTTCCCATTGACTTCCGGGATGTTGTTGTATATACTTATCGTAGTATACGGCTTTTTGGGTCTAATCCCTGGCGCAGGTCGGGCGTGCGTCTGCCCCGACGTCCCTGGCAGCGATATGATGTCTCTTGCGCCCAAGATTGAGTCTGACAGTCTTGCTGCCGCGAGGAGGCTTCGCAATGAAATCCAGTAGCCGGCGTCTCATCGGACGCTTCATCCTGATCGCCCTCAGCAGCGCATTGGCGCTGACCTTCC
>CAIQJD010000309.1 GCA_903872005.1 uncultured bacterium
GCCGGCGCCCTGGCGGTCTACTTCTACGCCACCGACCGGCCGGCTCAGCCGACGGCGCTGCCGGCAGCGCAACCCACCCTCCCGCCGGCCCCAACCCGGGCCGACTATGCGGCTATCGTGCGCCGCGAATGGCCGTGGCGCACCGTCACCCTGGACGCCGGCTTCAAGACCTGGATTGTGCCGCCGGAACAGCTCGGCCTGCGCCTGGACATTGAAGCCACCGCCGGCCAGCCGGCCTCCGAAGAAGAGGCCACCCGCAACCCGGGGCTGTTGACCACCAGCAACGGCGCCGCATTCTTCCCTGTCTGGACTTTCGACCGCGCCACGGCCGAAGCGGCTCTGAACGACCTGGCCGGCGAAATCGAGATCAAGCCACAAGACGCCGGCGTGCGTATCGTCGAAGCGCGCCTGGAAGCCACGCCGGCGCAGAGCGGCCGCGCCCTGGACGTGGGGGCGACCCTGGCCGGCATGGCGCGCGACCCCTGGGCGGTGATCCAGGCCGGCCGGCTGCCCCTCGTCATCAGCGCGACGCGGCCGGCGATACGCGATACCAGCGCGGCCCTGGCCAAAGCCGCGCCCTGGCTGGCCGCGCCGGTCACGCTGCGCCTGTACGACCCGCTACGCGACGAAAAGCTACGCTGGACCATCGAGCCGCAGACCCTGGCGAGCTGGTTGAGCATCGCGCCGGCGGCCGGCGCGCCGGCGGCCCTGGACTGCGCCTTCGACCAGGCGAAAGTCGAAGCCTACCTGCAAACCCAGGCCATCGCCCTGGGCCAAGAGCGCTACCTGAAAGTCGAAGAAGCCGCGCCGGGACTGATTGGGGCCGCCACGGGCACGGAACGCCTCACCACGCAGCGCATCTATCACCGCGACAGACGCCACACCGTGGCCGCCGGCGAGACGCTATCCAGCCTGGGGCTGGTCTATGGCATCCCCTACCCCTGGATCCAGCGGGCCAACCCGGAGTTGGGCGATACCTTACGCGCCGGCCAAGCCATCACCATTCCATCTACCGATCTGCTGATGCCGGTAGCGCCCATCGAATACAAGCGCATCATCGTCAGCCTGGCCCAACAACGCGTGCAGGTCTACGAGAATGGCGCGCTCAAGTGGGACTGGCCGGCCAGCACGGGCCTGGATTCCAGCCCGACGGCGCTGGGCATCTTCCAGATTCAGAGCCACGAAGAGAATGCCTACGCCAGCAATTGGAACCTCTGGATGCCCTATTTCATGGGAGTCTATCAGCCGGCGCCAGACCAGGCTTTCATGAATGGCTTCCACGGCTTTCCGTCGCGCGACAACCGGCAAATCCTTTGGCAGAGCAACCTGGGCCAGCCGGTGACCTATGGCTGCATCTTAGTCTCGACGGCCAATGCCAGGCTGCTCTATGACTGGGCAGAAGATGGGGTCATCGTCGAGATACGCCGGCAGTGAGCCGAGCGAACGGAATGGGGCTTTTTAATCAAAAGTGCGTTTGACAAACCCTTGTGCTTATGCTAACATCGGATTCGAGCGATGACGTAAACGCATGCAGCGCGTCGACGCGCTGCAAGGAGGCCGGCAGTGGACGAAGCCAGCACGAAAAGCGGCTATCATTATCCCAATCGCATCGGTCGCACCTATCTCCAGGCGCTACAAGACGTCATGGGTGAGCGCGGCCTGAAAGCGGTGCTGCATCTGGCGAAGCTGGATCAGTGGCAAGACAAGCTCCCGCCGGATGATTTGGCGTTGCAGTTCCCCTTCGAGGACTTCTCGGCGCTGAACGCCGCGCTGGACGACATGTTCGGCCCGCGCGGCGGGCGCGGATTGGCGCTGCGCGCCGGCCGCGCCGCCTTCGATCAGGGCTTGAAAGACTTTGGGGCCATCGTGGGGGTTGCGGATCGCGCCTTCAAGCTCCTGCCATTGAACATTCGCCTGAGCGTGGGCCTCAAGGCGCTTGCCAAGACCTTCACCCAGTTCAGCGACCAGGTCAGCCGGGTCGAAGAGAAGCCGGCCTATTTCAACTATATCATCGAACGCTGCCCGGTCTGTTGGGGCCGGCGCGCCGATCGCCCCGTCTGCCACGCGGCGGTAGGGGTGATGGAAGCCGGCATCCTGTGGGGCACCGGCCACCACTACAAGGTCGTCCAGACGACGTGTCATGCCATGGGCGACCCCGCCTGTAACTTCGAGGTCTCCAAAGAACCGCTGGATTAGGTCGGCGGAACACCACGCCGCGCTTTTCACGAGGGCAGAAATCGTGCGCGAGAAAATCCTGATCGTGGAAGATGATCTCGAACTGGCTGAGATGCTGAAACTCTATTTCGACGGACGCGGCTATCAGACGGTGACGGCCGGCTTTGGGGAAGAGGGCGTGGCGCAAGCCCTGGCCTTCAATCCCGAGTTAGTCATCCTGGACATCTTCTTGCCGGACATTGATGGCTACGAAGTGTGCCGCCGGCTACGCGCCCAACAACGCACCAGCCACATCCCCATCCTCTTCCTGACCGGCCGGCGCGGCCGCGAGGCCAAGATCGCCGGCCTGGAATTGGGCGCGGTGGACTACATCGTGAAGCCCTTCGACATGCCAGAGCTGGCAGCGCGTATCGAGAGCATCTTGCGCCGCTCCAGCTTCCGCCCGCTCGACCACCCCGTCACCCACCTGCCCGGCGAGCAGCTCTTTATGGAACACCTGGCGACCTTGCGCCGGCAAGCCGGCTGGCGCATCACGCGGGTGGAAGTGGAAAACCTGGAAGGGATCGCCGAAGCCTATGGATTCGTCGTGCGCGACGATATCTTGCGCGCCGTAGCCCTCAAGTTGCAGGATGTCGTCGCCGAGCAAGCCCACACCGCCAACTTCGCGGCGCACCCGGAGCAGGATGTGTTCTATCTGATCGCTGCGGCCGGCGATGGCGACCGGAGCGCCGAGTTGGGCCAACGCATCACGCAGGTCATCGCGCCCTTCTATCCCCATCGCGAGATCGAGAAGAACGCCGGCGGGCGCGTCCCGTCGCCGCTCATCCGTATCTACATCTCCAGCCTGGCCGCGCAGCAAGCCGCGCACGGGACGCCCGATGATTGGCTGGCGCTGCTGACGCAGGGACGTCGCCTTGCGGCGACTCTGCCCTAAGCGCTCCCCCACTTCCCGATGAAACGACGCCCCGGGACGCCGGGGCGTTTTGTTTCCGTCCATATCATCAGGAAAGGTATCTTAAGCATTGAGTAGAGTCGCCCTTGTCCAGTGTGCGGATTCCATCTACGAGGCCGAACGCGTCGAAGCCGACGTGCGCCGCGCCGTAGATCTCATTGGCGGGATTAACCGCTTCGTGCAACCCGGCCAACGCGTCCTGGTGAAACCCAACCTGCTGCGGAAATCGCCGCCCGAAGATGCCATCGTGACGCACCCGCTGGTCGTGCGGGCCATCACGCGGCTGGTGCAAGAGGCCGGCGGCCGGCCGATCATCGGCGATTCGCCCGGCGGTCTGTACAGCGAAGCCGCGCTGCGGGGCGTCTACCAGGCCGGCGGCCTGCGCGCGGTGGCCGAAGAGACCGGCGCAGAGCTGAACTACAATCTGGACGTGACGCGCGTGGCCGTCCCCGACGGCCATCTGATGAAGGCGCTGGAATGGTGCCAGTATGCAGCCTCGGCCGACGTCATCATCTCCGTCGCCAAGTTCAAAACCCACGGCTTCATGGGCTTCACCGGCGCCACCAAGAACCTCTTCGGGCTGATTCCCGGCGTGACGAAGGGCGCCTATCACGCCAAGCTACGCAACGCCGACCAGTTCGCCGAGATGCTGCTCGACATCCTGGTCTACGCCCGGCCGGCGTTCACCCTGATGGATGGCATCGTCGCGATGGACGGCGACGGCCCTTCGGGCGGCGAACCGTTCCCGCTGGGCGTCTTGCTCTGTAGCGCCGATGCGGTGGCGCTGGA
>CAIQJD010000310.1 GCA_903872005.1 uncultured bacterium
AGTGGACATCGCCGGCCTGATCCGCACCAAGGCGGCCATCTACGCCGGCTTCTCAACCCTGACCCGTAGCGTCGGCATCCGCTTGAGTGACGTGCGACGCGTGCTCATCGGCGGCGCTTTCGGCAAGTACCTTAACATCGAAAAAGCGATACAGATCGGCCTACTGCCAGACATGCCCAGCGACCGCTTCAGCTACCTGGGAAACACCTCGGTGCAAGGCGCTTTTGCCGCCCTGATGTGTCCGGGCTTGCGGCAAGAGATCGTGGATGTGGCGAGCATGATGACCTACCTCGAACTCTCGGCGGACAATACGTTCACCGAAGAGTTCATGTCAGCCTTGTTTCTGCCGCATACCGACCTAAACACCTTCCCATCCGTCGCCGCGGCGCTCGAAGCGCGGCGGGAGCCGGCCGCGCCCTCGGCGGCCTGAGCAGATGGGAGCGGCATCGCGACGACGCGCCGGCCGGCATAATGCCTGGCTTGTCCTCGCCGGCTACGTAGCGATCACCGCGGCGATGACCTATCCGCTGCTGCTCCAGTTCGGCCGCGCCATCCCGGGCGACGGCTTCGACGGCTGGCAGAACTACTGGAATCTCTGGTGGGTACGCAAGGCCCTCCTGGAGCTGGGAACGACGCCATATTTCACGTCATTGCTCTACTATCCCAGCGGCGTCAGTCTGGCCTTCCAGACCATGAATCTGTTCAACAGTCTGGTCAGCCTACCCATCAGCCTGCTCGCCGGCCTGCTGCCCGCTTACAACGCCATCGCCTTCTTCAGCTTTGTCGCCGGCGCTTTCGGGGCCTACCTCCTCGCTCGCGACGCTCTGGGTCGCAGCGGTTGGCGCGCGCGCTGGACAGTCTGGCCGGCCTTCGCGGCCGGCTGCATCTACGCCTTCGCCCCCTTCCATTTCGCGCATCTCTTGGGCCACATGCAGGTCTTCTCCCTGGAATGGCTCCCCTTCGCGGCCCTCAGCCTGCTGCGCGGCCTGGATCGCCTCGACCGGCCGGCCGGTAATCTGGGCGAGGCAGCGCGGGCGGCTTTGCCGGCGGCGCTCTTCTTGATCTTGACCGGCCTATGCGACTGGTACTTCGCCTACTACATGGCGCTGTTCACAGCCTTGCTGGCCCTCTACCGGCTCCTCGGCGGCAGATTGCGCGGCCGGCATATCCTCTTCCTGACCCTCAGTTGGTCGGGGTTCCTGCTCATTCTATCGCCCATCTGGCTCCCCATGCTGCGCGAGGCCGGCGTCGCCAGCTACATGGTGCCCGAAGCTGCCCAGGCGCGCAGCCTTTCCGCCGACCTGCTGGCCTTTGTGACGCCGAGCGAGTTTCATCCGCTCTGGGGCAAAGCCGTCGGCGCCTTCGCCGGCCATTTCACCAGCACCATCTCAGAGCGCACCATCTTCGCCGGCTTCGTGCCGCTGGCCCTGGGCTTGCTGGCCGCCCTGCGCCTCGGCCGGCGCAGCCGCTTCTGGTGGATCGCGGCGCTGGCCTTCGCCTTGTGCGCGTTGGGGCCGGTCTTGCACATTGCCGGCCAGCCCAGCCTGCCCATGCCCTACGCGCTGCTCTACCAGTATGTTCCCTTCGCTCGCATCGCCCGCTCCATCTCTCGTTTCGACGTGATGGTAATGCTGAGCCTATCCGTTCTGGCCGCGCTGGGGTTGGGCATACTCCTCAAGAGCCTCCGGCTCCGCCGGCCGGCGCTCCTCGGCTTGACGGCCAGCGCGCTGATCTGTTTCGAGTTCTTGAGCGCACCCTACCCATTCAGCACGCCAGACACACCGGCGTTCTACGAAGACTTGGCCGCCGAGCCGGGCGCATTCGCCGTCCTGAACCTGCCCATGAACTGGGACCGGCCCGGCTACCTGCTCTACCAAACGACGCATCAGCGGCCGCTGATCGCCGGCTATATCACGCGCGACGACCCGCGCACGCTGGTCTATCGCATGCCGGTCTTGCAGGAATTCCGCGCCCTGGGCGCCGATATTCTCTGTCCCGACATCAGCCAACTCGGCCCCAGCGTGCTGGCCTGGCTGAATGTGCGTTATGTCATCTTAGATCGTTACAAAATGCCGTCCGGCGCGGAGCGAGAAGTGACGACCGCGCTGGCGGAACAGATATTCGCCGGCGTAGCGCCAGCTTACGAAGACGAGCGCCTGACCGTCTACCGGGTCGCGCCGCCGGCCGAATTACGGCCCTTCCCCATCCTTGAGACGGGTTGGAGCGAGCGGCGCAGCGAAACCGGCAGCATCTGGCGTGAGATCTCCGCTCGCGCCGAAGTGACGGCGCAACAGGTCGAGTCGGGCCGGCCGTATCGGATGGTGGTTCGAGCGAGCGGGCCGAGCGGCAGCCGACTGCGTCTGTCCGACGCCGCCGGCGCAGCCCAGGAAGCGCCCCTCTCGCCCGATGGCGGCGAGATCACGCTGGACTGGACGCCGGCCGCTTCGCCGGCTCATCTCACGCTGACGCTGCTGGGGCCTGGCCCGGCGCGCGTCAGTCAACTACGCATTGAACCGTCGCGCTGAATGAACCTGATGGCTGACCGCTATTGCTGATCGCCAGACTTCATGGAGGTTGCATGCCAACGAAAACTATCGCCGTCGCCGGCAAAGGCGGCACAGGCAAGACGACCCTGACGACTCTGCTGATTAAGTTCATCAAGGCCGAGCGAGAAGGATCTATCCTGGCCGTGGATGGCGACCCCAGCTCGAACCTGAATCTCGCCCTCGGATTGCCGCTGCAGGAGACCGTCGGCAATATCCGCGAAGAGGCGCTCTCCGAAGTGCAATCCGGCGGAGGCAGCACCAAAGGCGTGAGCAAGCACGATTGGTTCCGCTATCGCGTCACCCAGGCGCTGATAGAAAGCCAGCGGGTGGACCTGATCGCGATGGGCCGGCCCGAAGGTCCAGGCTGCTACTGCGCGGCCAACAACATCATTCGCGGCGTCATTGACCAGCTTGGCAATGATTATGGGTGGGTCGTGATTGACAACGAAGCCGGCATGGAGCATATCAGCCGGCAGACAACCCGCCACATTGATTATCTTTTCGTCGTCTCGGATCCCACGTACCGCGGCCTGACCGCGGCCGAAGGCATCGGCAAGCTGGTAGATGAGCTGAGTACGCGTGGCACGCGCGTCTCCAAGCTCCTGTACGTCATCAACCGAACGCCCGGCGACCTGCCCGAAGCCTTCCGCGCCAAGGCAGAAGAGATGGGCGTGCATCCATTGCACCTGCTGCCGGCTGACCCGCAGATCGGCCAATTCGATCTCGCCGGCCGGCCACTGATCGAATTGCAGGAAGATTCGATCATCTATCAAGCGGTTCGCAAGCTGGCTCTGGAAGCCGGCTTGTAGCTCTGTCGCCGGCCGCCCTTCTGGCTCCACCATCCGAAGCGGCGACCGCAACATCCAATTGGCGAAGTCAGTCCACTATAGCAAGGGAGGAACAACATGCGTATCATTGGTGAGAACATCCACATCATTTCTCCGCGCGTCAAGCGCATCATCCAGGAGCGCGACACCGCTGCATTGCAGAAGATGGCGCGGGAGCAATGGGACAACGGCGCCGACATCATTGACCTGAATATCGGCCCGCAGAAAAAAGAAGGCGTCGTCATCATGGAATGGGCAGTGGATGCCGTCCAGGAAGCCATCCCGCAGGCGACGATCTCGTTGGACACGACCAACCTCGCGGCCATCGAGGCCGGCCTGAAGCGCTGCAAGAAGCAAGCCTTCATCAATTCCGTCTCTGCGGACGAAGAGCGCATGGCCGCCATGGGGCCGGTCGTCGCCAAGTACAACGCCAACATCGTCGGCCTGACCATGACCAAGTCCGGCATCCCCGTCAGCGCGGAAGAGCGCGTCAAGATCGCGATGGAAATGCTCATCCCGAGCCTGGCATCCTACGGCGTGCCCATGCAGAACGTCTACCTCGATCCCCTCGTCTTGACGGTCGCCGGCACCCAGGAATACGTCCCCAACGCCATCGAAGCGGTGCGCTTCCTGAAACTGGCTGCCGACCCGGCGCCCAACACCGTCGTCGGCCTGTCCAACGTCTCCAACTCCGTCTCGCCGGAAAACCGCAGCCTGATTAACCGCACCTACCTGGTCATGCTGCTGGCCGCCGGCCTCGACGTTGCCATCGCGGACCCGCTGGACAAGGCGCAGAATGAGTTCATCCGCATCGTCCAGCAGCGGGACGCCAGCACGCCGGTGGGCCAACTGTTGATCAATCTGTATGACGCCACCGCCACGATGACCGAGCTGGAGCCGAGCATGGTAGACATGAGCGACCCCGACCAGGTCGCCATCTACAAGACCGTGCAGATCCTGATGAACAAGATCATCTTCGCGGATTCCTACCTGAAAATGTAGCCTGAGACTGTGAAGTCTTGCGCCAGCCAATAATCTGGCCGCCCCATCACAAAGCCCTCGCCGGCGCACGCCGGCGAGGGCTTTCTGCATGAGCGCGTGTTGCTGCCGGCTACCGGCAGATATCTACCGTCACATCATCCACGTACATCCAACTGCGATTGCCGCCGCCGTCATTCCGTACTTCAAAGTGCACCCAGATCGTCTGACCGCGCCACGGCGTCAGGTCATAGGTCCGTTCCTGCCAGACGCCGGCATTGGAGTTCGTCGCCAGCACATAGGCCCAACTCTGCCCCAGAGCGCCGTAGCGAATCAACGCGAACTGCCAGTCTTGTGTGGCGAAACTGGGCCGCAGATCGCCGGCCGCCAGATCCTCCACCTCGCTCAACTTGGCATCCTCTCCGGGGCGGAAGCCCATCCAGTTGAAGTCGTCTGGCGGGTAAGCATGCGGCGCTTCGGCAAACGGCTTATACCAGAAGCGCAACGTCGCCGAGCGGGCATCCGTTGGAATTGTGATCTGCTGATAGATCGAGCCGTGCGCCTCGTAGTCCCCGGCCGGCGGCACAATACCCATCAGCCCTGACCAAACGCCGCTATGCGCCGTCGTAGTGCTGTAGCGGCCCGGCAGCAGCCCTTGCATCGTCCAGTTGCCGGTCGTCTCGAAGCCCGGATTTTGGATCGCCTGATAGCACGGGCCGGTAGTGGGCGTGCTGGTCGGCGTCGGCAGCAAGATGGTGGTGGGCGTCGGCGTGGGCGTCCCCGCAGGACAGTCCCCCATCGGCGTCCAGCGCATCGCGTCGAAAGCGATGCTGCGCGTCCCCACCGCTTCGCCCGTAGCGTCGGTCAGCTCGACCCAGCCGGCCGTGCCAGCCGCGAACCAGAATTCGCCCAGGCTGACCCACCGATTCGGATAGAGGTTCTGGTCAATGGCTACCGGCGTCGTGCCATCCCGGTGGTAGACCATGTAGCGCGCCGCAGACGTAGGCGTGTTCGACGCATAGCCGGCGGGGATGTAGACCTCCACGCGATAGCGGTACGCGCCAGGCAGGCTCGGCCGCCAGCGCCCGTAGTTGTCTACCGTGTAGCCATTGGACAGCGTCCAGTAGGTATGATTGTTGTAGCCCACATCGGCGCTATGCCAGTAGTAGGCCGTCCCGAACCGAGCGAAGGTCTGATCCAGGTCATCAACGATGACCGCCGGCGGGCAGAAGGGCGTCGCCGTCGAGGTGGGCGTCGCGGCGGCCGTCTGCTGGTCGCCGAAGTCGAAGCGCACCGACGCGCCCAGCGCCGGGACATCAAAGCCCACCACATCCGGCGTGGTCGAGTAGGGATAGCCGGCCGGGTTCGTTTCCGTCAGCGAGTAGTGGCCGGCCGAAAGTCCGCCAAAGTAGAAGAACCCATCGGGCGTCGTCGTGTAGAGACCCGAAATTGGCCCGCTGAGCGTCAACTCCGCGCCGGCCAGCGTCGGCTCATCCGTATCCCAGACGCCATTCCGATTCAGGTCATAGTAGACATGGCCGTACACAGCGCCCGGCCCAGTCATCGAAGTTGGGGTCGAAGTGGGCGTCTGGGTGGGAACGGTTGGCGTGTGCGTCGCCGTCGCCGGCGTCGTCACGGTTGGCGTCCGGGTAGAGGTCGCCGGCATGGTCGCCGTAGATGTGGCCGTCCGGGTAGAAGTTGCCGGCGTTGTCGCGGTAGACGATGGGAGGAGCGTCGCCGTGGCAGTGCGAGTGGACGTCGCCGGCATCGTGGCCGTCGAGGACGGCGTGGAAGTCAGCGTCGGCACGCGCGTTGCCGTATTGGTCGAAGTAGCCGTCCGCGTGGGCGTGCTGATCGAAGTCGCCGTCCGCGTGGCGGTGCGCGTCGTGGTCGGCGTGAGCGACGGCGTCGCCGAGGGCGCCGTCGTCGCGGTCGGCGTCGCCGCCGGCGCGCCGCTGTAGTTGCGTTGCGCCAGCCCCAGGAATACCAGTTGCGACCGCAATCCGCGCGCGTTCAGCTCCACGTGCAACAGCGCGCCATTCGCCGTCCAGATGGGCGCATCTGGCCCCATCGGAATCGCGTCGTACCCGTTGATGGTGAAGCGGATCGTATCGCCGGGCACGGCGCCTTCGTCTATCGGCGTCATGGGGTCATCCCGATAGACCGCCAGGAAGCCATACTGCCCCACAAAAGTGGTCGTGCCGATGCCACACAACACGCCGCCGGGATCATAGGCCCGCACTACAGAGCCGGCCGGCAGTAACTCGCCGGCGAGGAACGAGTGCATCCCGTAGAAGTTCACCCACTCATTGGTCGGGTGTACCACGCTGCCCGGCGTTGCCGTCGGCGTGCGTGTCCAGGTCGGCAACGGGAAGCCCGTCGCCGTCGCTGTGCGCGTCAGGGTCGGCGTGTTCGTGCCGCGCGGCGTCGTCGTGGGGGTAGCCGACGGGGTAGACGTAGCCGTGGGTGTAAAGGTCAACGTGCGGGTAGGCGTGGCCGTCGCCGTCGGCCCGCCGGAGCTGGCGTTCAGCTCCACGTGCCGCAGCGCGCCCATGGACGTCCAGGTCGGCGCATCCGGCCCCATCGGCGTCGCCGGGAAGCCATTGATCGTGAAGTGCAGGGTGTCGCCGGGCTGCGCGCCTTCGTCCACCGGCGTGCCAGGATCATCGCGGTAGACCGGCATCAGACCATAAGTCCCCGGCGTCGTGACGATGAACATGCCACAGAGGACATTGTCCGGGTCATAGGCTCGCACTATCGCCCCCAGCGGCAACGGCAACCCATCGAAGAAGGAGTGCAACCCGTACAGGTTGACCCACTCACTGGTCGGGATGATGCCGCCGATCTCCGTGGGCGTCGCCGTCGGCGTGGCGATGATCGGCGTCGCAGTCACCGTAGCCGGCGTAATGCCCGTGGCAGTAGGCGTCGAAGTGCGCGTCGGCAGCGGCGTCATGGTCTGCGTGGGCGTCGTCGTGAGGGTCGGCGTCGCGCTGGGTATAGGCGTCAGCGTCGCTGTCGGCGTCGGAGTGGCAAGGCCCGGCGCGTTCAATTCCACGTGGCGCAGGTCGCCATGCGCCGTCCAGGTGGGATCGTCCGGCCCCATCGGCACGGCCGGGATGTCATTGATCGTAAAGCTGATCGTGTCGCCCGGCTGCGCGCCTTCGTCAACGCCGGGGGTGAACGGATCATCGCCGTAGACTGGCATGAAGTACTGGCTGACGACCGTCACGCGCATCATGCCGCACAGGACGCCACTCGGATCATACGCCCGAATGACGGACCCCGCCGGCAGCGGCAGCCCATTGAGGAACGAATTCAGCCCGTAGAAATTCACCCACAGGTTGGTCGGGATGGGCGTGCCGCTCGAAGGCGTGCGCGTCGCCGTGCGCGTGGCGGTCGGCGCCGCCGGCGTCGCCGTGTTGGTGGAGGTGCTGCGCGGCGTGGCCGTGCGTGTGACCGTCGGCGTCGCCGAAGCCGTCTCCGTGGCTGTCGGGAGGCCGGTAGACGTGGCCGTCGCCGTGCGCGTGGCCGTCCGCGCCAGGGTGGGCGTCGGCGTCTGCGTCGGGCCAACCGTATTCAATTCCACATGCTTGAGGTCGCCGTTGCCCGTCCAGACCGGCATATCCGGCCCCATTGGAGCGGCCATCACACCGTTGATCGTGAAGGTGATCATGTCACCCGGCCGCGCGCCTTCGTCTTCCGGCGTGGAGGAATCATCCCCGTACACAGCCATCAGGCCATATTGGCCGCGCGCCCGCACGATCCACAGACCGCAGTTCACGCCATCCGGGTCCCATGCCCGCACCACATCGCCAATCCGCAACAGCTCGCCGGCATAGAAGGAATCAATGCCATAGAAGTTCACCCAGTAGGGCGAAGGATTCACGCCCCCCGGCGTGGCCGTAGCAGTACCGGTCGCCGTCGGGCCAGGCAGCGTCTGCGTCGCCGTCGCGGTGGCCGTCGGCGCCGAAGTGGCCGTCGTCGTGGGCGTGCGTGTGACCGTCGGCGCAGTAGGCGTGCGCGTGGGCGTAGGAACGATGACCGATGTCGGCGTAGCCGTCGGCGTCGGCGCGCC
>CAIQJD010000311.1 GCA_903872005.1 uncultured bacterium
CCGCGTTCGTCCGCGTTTGTCAACGTCTTAAGCGCAAGATCGGGGCCTTACACCACCCGGAAGGCCAGTACCGTCTTCTTGGCCCCTTCTGGCCCCAGTTCGGCGAAGTCGGCGACCAGGCTCGCGCCCACCTGGATCGTCTCCGGCCGCTGGGTATCCACCCCGTGAATGAAGGCGCTGACCGATGGGCCGCTATCCAGCTTGACGACGCCGACGCAGTAGGGCGTGTTGCGGTCGAAGCCGGCGTTGATCATGGCCGTCGTGCCGACATAGATGACGCTGAAACCCATCAACGTGCCCGTCGTGCCCAGGTTGGTCCATTCGACCGCCGGGGCGTCGCACTGCGGACAGTAGGGGCGTGGCGGCCATTGCGCCGCAGCCTCGCAAGTGCAGGCTGCGCCCATCAGTTGCTTTTCGTTGAGGTACTGTTGAAAGCTGGTATGTGTGAATTCCCGCTTGGCCATGGGACTACCTCCGCTCGAAGATGTGGACGACGCAGGTCTGGCCGGTGCCGCCCACGTTGTGCGTCAGTCCGAAATGGAGATCGCCGGGAATCTGGCGCGCGCCGGCTTCGCCGCGCAACTGCTTCCAGACCTCCACGACCTGGCCAATGCCCGACGCGCCGACCGGATGCCCTTTCGACTTGAGACCGCCGGAAGTGTTGATGGGGCGCCGGCCGCCGCGCGCGGTCTCGCCGGCTTCGGCCGCTTTCCACCCCTCGCCCGGGTCGAAGAGGCCCAGGTCTTCGCTGGCGATGATCTCGGCAATAGTGAAGCAGTCATGCACTTCGACCACATCTATCTTCTCCGGCACGATGCCGGCCATCTGATAGGCCTGGGCGGCCGCCAGCCGGGCCGAAGGGATGCACGTGAGGTTCGGCCGGCTGTGCAGCGCGCCGTCGCTGGCCTGGCCGCTGCCGACGACATATAGCGGCCGATCGGTGAACTGGCCGGCCAGCTCCGCACTGACCACCAACACCGCCGCTGCCCCATCGGAGATGGGCGAACAATCGAAGAGCCGCAACGGCCAGGCAATGAAGGGGTTGGCGCGCGGGTCACGCAGGAATGCCATCTCGTCCTGCCACGTGGGCGCCGGCAGCCCTTTCTTGGCGGCGCTGGCCTTGCGCTGCTCCATCACCGTCGCGATGCGCGCCCCAAACTGGGCCTTGGGGTTCAGCGCGCCGTGCTCATGGTTCTTCAGACCGACGCTCATCAGCGCCGCCGGCGTGGCGCCATAACGCGCCATATAGGCCGTCGCCATGGCGGCATAGAAGCCAGGGAAGGTGAAGCCGACCGATGCTTCGTACAGCACATCGGCGGCCGTGCCCAGGGTATCGGTGACCCGCTCGGTGGGCAGGTCGGTCATCTTCTCCACGCCGGCCGCCAGGACCACATCATACAGGCCGGAGGCGACGGCAATGACGGCCTGACGCAGCGCCACGCCGGCGCTGGCGCAGGCATCCTCCACCCGAGTCGCCGGCCGCGGCGTCAGCCCGACCCAATCCGCCATGATCGGCGCGACGTGGGCCTGGCCCTCAAAGACGTCGCTGCTGAAGTTGCCCACATAGAGGGCTTCAATGGCATCGGCGTTGATCCCTTTGTCCACCGACCCCAACATCTCGCGATAGGCGTCCACGAATAGATCGCGCGAGGCCTTGCCCTTGAAAGCTCCAAATTTGCTCATGCCGGCGCCGATGATGGCGACGCCGCGTCCCAGGCTGCGTGTTGGCATAGGTCATCCTCATCAATGACGCAATATTGCGCCCACGGGCGCTGCGCGCTATTATAATATGCCGGCCCTTTGTCCACAAGTCCGTTTCCGGCGCGCGCAGGGTAATTCAATTTTCGGGCGCGTGTGTAGCCTGGCGTCCCTCCCCCAAAATGTGAAACACCCCCGGCGCGCGAGCTGCGCCGGCGTTTTTCTTGCGTGATGCCAGGGGCTATGATAAAGTTGGGGGCATACCCGGCCGCTACGCACAAGGAGCTGACAAGATGAATTCAGGCTTTCGGTCGCAAGTCACGCCGTCCTTCCGCCTCTTGACAGAAGAGCAAATTCAGGAAATTCACCTCGCCTCGCTGGACCTGCTGACGCGGGTTGGTGTGCGCGTGCTGAACGACGAGGGGTTGCAAATATTGCGCGCCGCCGGCTGTGAGATCGTCGGGGCCAACGTGGCCCGCATCCCCGGCTGGCTGGTGGAAGATTGCCTCCGCAGCGCGCCCAAGCGCATCACCATTTTCAATCGCAAGGGCCAGGAAGCCATGCGCCTGGAAGGGCGCAAGTTCTACTACGGCATGGGCACCGACCTCATCACCACGTACGACATCCGCGAGAAGAAGTACCGCCCCACCCTGTTGCAGGACGTGATCCACGCGGTGCGCGTGGCCGACGCCTGCTCAGAGATTGACTTCGTAGCCTCTCTGGGCCTGGCGCACGACGTGCCGACCAATGCCATGTATGTCGAATCGGTCAAGGCCGATATTGAGAACACCACCAAGCCGCTCTTCTTCACCGCCGGCGGCTCGGAGGACCTGGCCTTGATCATCGAGATGGCCGCCGTCGTGGCCGGCGGCGA
>CAIQJD010000312.1 GCA_903872005.1 uncultured bacterium
CGATGCCCAGAGAGAGCGGCCCGCTGTAGGGTTGCAGCCAGGGCAGGCGATTCAGGTATTCCTGGATGCCTTCGGCGATGCGCGCGCCGCCGAAGGCCGAGGCCAGGGTGCCTACCAGGGTGATGCCGACCTGTACCGTCGCCAGGAACGTGTTGGGGTGCTCGATGAGGCGCAGGGCCTGTTGGGCGCGCGAATCGCCTTCGTCGGCCAGGATGCTCAAGCGCGCCTTGCGCGCCGAAACGACGGACATCTCGGCGGCGGCAAAGAATCCGTTGAGCAAGATCAGCGCCAGGATGATGAGCGCCTCGACAATCAACATGGCGTCATCTTTTCTGCAGGAGGCTCCCCATGCTGCTGTTGGCCCGCCCCGCGCCGGCTCAAAGCGTCTCTTCTACCTGAATCTTCAATTCGCCTACCTCGGCGGCAGTGATGCTGATGACCAGGTGGTGCAGGCCGGCCGACACAGCCAGGGCGGAAACGGCGACGGCCGCTTCGTCGTTGAGATTGAAGACCAGGGGATGCGCCGGCGTGATGGCGGTCGCCGGCCGGCTCTGGCCGGCATGCATAATGGTCATCTGCTCGCGGCCGATGCTCTGACCATCGAAGAGCATCGGCGAGATCTTTGTGATCGTGCCTGGCGAGAGCGTATTCTTGATGGTGAAGGTGAAGCCATCGGCGTCAGCTCGCAAGCTGCCTTTGACGTAAAGCTTCTTGAGCAAGAAAGTGGGTATAGCCGGCATGATGCTGGGGCTTTCTCCTGTTTACTCATGTTGTGCGTTGGCGTCTCTGGCTTCCGCGCGCGGCGCGTTCGAAGCCGGCTTGAGTATAGCACAGGATGACGCCGCGTGACAAACTCGCGTCAAATCGCGCCGCAGGGTTGCTTTTCGCGCCGTTTAGCCGTATTATTACAGCAGGCTATTGTGATGGGAGGCGCTCATGCGCATCGTCTTCATGGGCACGCCGGCCTTTGCGGCCGTTTCCTTGCGTGCCCTGTGCGACGCCGGCTTCGATGTCGTCGGCGTTGTCTCACAGCCGGCGCGACCGGCCGGCCGCGGTCGCGCGTTGGCGCAGCCGGCGACGGCCGAATGGGCGCTGGCGCGAGGGCTGCCGCTGATGCAGCCGGAGAAGCCGCATGCCTCGGATGTCCTGGCAACCTTGCGCGCCTGGGCGCCAGAGATCATCGTCGTGGCAGCCTACGGCCACATCTTGCGGCCGGCAATCCTCGATCTGCCACCGGCCGGCTGCATTAACGTCCATGCCTCGCTGCTGCCGGCCTATCGCGGGGCCAGCCCCATCGCGGCGGCGCTGCTGGCCGGCGATGCCGCAACCGGCGTCAGTATCATGTTGCTGGACACGGGAGCCGACACTGGCCCAGTGCTGGCGCAGCGCGCTGTGCCGATCCTGGACCGCGACACGACTGGCTCCTTGACGGCCAGGCTGGCCGAACTCGGCGCGGCGTTGTTGGTCGAGACGCTGCCGGCGTGGCGCGCCGGCCAGATTGCGCCGCACGCGCAAGATGACAGTCGCGCCAGCGCATGTCCGCGCATCCGCAAAGAGGATGGGGCGCTCGATTGGAATATGCCGGCGCGGCAGATCTGGCAGCGCGTGCGTGCCTTTGACCCCTGGCCGGGCACATCCACGCTGTGGCGTGACCAGGCGCTCAAGATTCTGGCGCTGACGCCGGCCGGCGAGCGCGCTGCCGGGCCGGCTGGCCTGGTCGTCGCGCTGGGGCGGCAGCCGGCGGTGATCGCCGGAGATGGCGAGTTGTTGATTTTGCAGCGCGTGCAACTGGCCGGCAAGAAGCCGGCCGAAGGAGCCGATTTCGCCCGGGGGCAGCGCGCTTTCGTCGGCGCGATCCTGGGCGGCGATATTCATGCAGGAGGAACACAATGACCACTTTTGACCTCAGCAAGGACTTTCAGAAAGCCCTCAAAGCGCTGGCGACGGCCAATGACTGGGACATCGAATTCAGCGGGAAGACGACCGGCGTCTTGGAGTTTGCCGACGAGTCGGGAGAGGGCGTCCCCCTGTATATTGATCAGTATGATGAGCAGATCGTCTTCACAGTCTCGGCGGCGCCGGTCTTCAAGAGCGAGGGGGAGATACCGCATGAGGCGTCTACCCATTTGTTGTCTCGCAATGCTGACCTTCCCTTCGGCTTCTGGTGTCTGGAAGAGTCCGACGAAGGGGAGATGTTCTATTCGCTCCTCCATGCGGAGCCGCTCGGCAATATGGATACGGAACACTTCGCGGACATCGTGGATGTGTTGATGGACGAATGCGAAGCCTTCGACAAGCAGTGGGGCGGCGGCGATGCCGGCGGCGAGGACGCCCCATGAGCCAGTATGATACGCTGCGCCAGCAGGCGGAGACGCTGGGCGCGGACTTTTTCGGCGTGGCAGATTTGGCGCCGGCGCGTGATGCGATCCTGGAGCAGGGTGGGCCGGTCGTGGCGTCTTTCCCGCGTGCCATTTCGGTCGGGGTAGCCTTGATGCACAGCATCGTGGATCAGTTGCCACAGCGCGCCGACCGCGCCGTGGCCGTGACCTATCGCGCCCACGCCTATGACATCGTGAACGCGCGCCTCGATCAGATCACGGCGCGGCTGAGCAGTCAGTTGCAGGCAGCCGGCTATCGCGCCCTGCCGACGCCGGCTTCCAGCCAGACCGATCACACGCGTCTGGTCGGCATCTTTTCCAACAAGATGGCGGCGCATCTGGCCGGCCTGGGCTGGATCGGCCGGAGTTGTCTGTTGGTGACGCCGAGCAATGGCCCGCGCGTCCGTTGGGCCAGCGTCTTGACCAACGCGCCGCTGCCGGCCGGCCAGCCGATGGCCCCACAGTGCGGCGATTGCCACGAGTGCGTGGATGCTTGTCCGGTGCAGGCGTTCACCGGCCGGCTCTTTGATCCGGCCGAGCCGCGCTCGGCGCGCTACGACGCGCACAAGTGCGACGCCTACCTCCGCCATCTGCTGGAGACGCGCGGTGTGAGTGTCTGCGGGATGTGCCTGTACGCTTGCCCAAATGGGAAGAGGGCGGCCGAACGTCTATTGGGGGGCTGACATGGATCAGTTGCCTGAACCACTGGCCGGGCTGGCGCGACCGCTGCTGTCGCCGTTGGCGCGTCTGCTCTTCAGACGCGGTTGGGCGCACATGCGGCGTTCCCGGCCGGCGCGGGCATACGGAGCCTTCGCACGGGCCGGGCGCGTCGCGCACTGGGTGGGCGCGGCGGTGGTCGAGGCGCACGCGATGACCGGCCTGGGCGTGGTCTTCGCTGTCGCCGGCGCGGCTCCTGATCACCTGGAGACGGCGCAGCGCTTGCATGAAGAGGCTTTGGCGCTTTTTCGCAAGGTGGACAACTGGTTCGGGCAGGGCGTCGCGCTGGGCAACTTGGCCAACGTTTATGAGGAGACCGGGCAGAACGAGCGGGCGCTGGATGCGTATCGGCGCGCCGCGTCGCTACATCGCGCCGCCGGCGCGCGGGCCGGCGAAGCGGAAGCCTGGACCGGCGTGGCGCTGACTTATGTTGCCCTGGGCGCGCCGGCCCAGGCGCGCGCGACCCTCGAAGAGAAGGTCGTGGCTTTTTCGGCCGAGTTGGGGCGACCAGATATGCCGGCGCGCATCCTCGCACGCCTGAGCGCAAGCTATTGGGATGCCGGCGAAGACGAGGAAGCCTACACGTGTCTGGAGCAGGCGCTGGAGCTTTTCCGGCAAGCCGGCGATTGGGCCAGTCAAACCCACGCGCTGCGAGACATGGGTGTGGTGCGGGCGCGCATGGGGCAACCGGAAGAGGCGGCGCGTTTGCTGCGGCGCGCCCTGCAAGCCTGCGATCACCAGCCGGTACGCTACGAGGAAGTGAATATCTTGCACGAGTTGGCGATGACGCTGTATGGCGGCCTGGGGCAGCGCGAAGAGGCCATTCGCGTGTTGGCCGCAGCGATTGCCAGATTGCAGCACTACGGTCTGCCTGGCCCGCCGGTGCATGTTTCGCTGAAACAGATGCGCGATGAACTATCGCGCATGCGCGCCGGCGAGCCGCTGATGCCCGCCGGCGAGGAGCCTCTTTCTGCGCCTAGCGCAGAAGCATGAACAGCAGTAATGCGACCGCAATCAGGAAGATCAGGCCGACGGCTACGGTCAGACCGACGGCGGTTTCGTCCGTGGGCGCTTCGCCCTCGGTCTCGCCGGTCTGCCCGTTCACCAGGACGTGGTATAGTTTGTCCTTGTAGTGATAGCTGAAGACCCACACCGGCAAGAGGACATGCTGGAACTTGTCCACGCCCATGCGCAACGTCGAGACATTGAGCGATTTGTAGGTGAAGCCGGCCAGGGCCTCGGCGTCAATCTGACGCTGCACGCGCTGGCCGATCTTTTGCCGCGCCACGATGGAGGCATCGGCCATCGAAACCTGGTAAATCTCGGCCGGCCAGGCGGCGATCATGTCCGCCGCGTAGGGTTGCAGGCCGCCCAGGTCGAACTCGTCGAGGACGCGCAGGGGGCCGGCCGGCAGGCTGTGGCTGGCCGGCACGAGGATGCCATCTTCAATGACCGCCATGTCTTCGCTGCGCGGGGCCCAGCGTTTATAGCGCCCTTCGCCTTCCAATACCATGGCTGTCCAATGGATGGAGCCGAGGAAGTTGAACGCCCAATAGGGGACATAGACCGGCCGGGGCTGGCCGGCCTTGGCCTGCTTGATCAGGTCAGATGGCCGGAACCAGCCGCCGCCCAGCCAGGCGCGGAAGCGCGCCTGGGCCTGCTCTTTCGTCAACTGGAAGGGGATGATGCCGGCCGGCTCGATGACGTTGGGCGCAGTCTCCAGGCGCGCCACCTGCGGCGAATTGCAGAAGGGGCAGGCGACGCTAATCTGGCCGGCCGGCAGGATCGTCGTCGCGCCGCAACCCTGGCACTTGACCGAGTAGCCGGCCTGTTGCCACCGGTGCCCTTCGGCTTTGGCCATGGCGACGAAGAAGTCCTCATCGCGCGCCAGGGGGTTGATCTGCAAGGCTTCCAGGCGTGTCATGTTGTGGCCGCAATACTGGCAGACCAGTCTCTCGCGCTGCGGGTCGAATTGCATGACGCCGCCGCAGCGCGGACAGACGAAGCGGCGCGTTTCAATCGGCTGGGGTTCGGCCGGCGGTGGGGCGGCCGGCGCGTCGGGATCAATGATCTCTTCCTTGCGAAGCCGGCCGTCCAGGATCGCGAGGCCGCGCCGCGCGGTGGGGTGCGTCGGGTCGTAGGTGAGGATATCCTCCAGGTAAGCGCGGCGCTGTTTATCGTCCGGCGCAACTTCCGTCAGCCAGAGCAGCGCTTGCGTCCGATCTTCGTAGTCGGGGTTATGTTCCAGAACCCATTCCAGATAGTAGCGCGCCTCTTGGACACTGTGGGTTTTGGCGGCCGCAACGCCGCGCACCAGTGCATCTTGGATGAGATCATGATCTAGCGACATGAAACCCTCTCACGGCCAGGATGGCTTGTGCAATACTGCCACGTATTGTACCGTCAGCCTGTCGCAATTGCAAGAAGGCGCAACCTGTGGTAACATTTCGCTGAACCGTTTTCGTATGGCAGCGATGATTGCATACCGCATACGAGACCTGAGAAAGGAGTTCGCATTGTGAAAGGTTCAGCTACGAGTATTGAAGAACGCGTCACCCAGCTCGCCGCGGAGTTCCCCCATTGGGAGAAGACCCGCGACATGATTGATCAGTGCATGGATATCGCGCTGAACTTTCGTCAGAGCGGCCATCCGGGCGGCTCGCGCTCCAAGTTGCCGGCTTTTCTGGCCCTGCTCCTCAGCGGCGCGATGCGCTGGGACATCCGCGATCCCATGAAGCGCTTCGGCGACCGCTTCATCTTGAGCGCCGGCCACACCAATCCCATGGTCTATGCTACATTGGCCGTGTTGGGCGCGGCCATGCAGATCAAGTACGAGCAGACCGGCGACAAGCGGTATTATCTGGATCCCAAGCGCAGCGTGTTGCCGATGGACCTGTTGACCTTGCGCCGGCGCGGCGGCCTCCCCGGCCATGCCGAGATGTCGGGCAAGACGACCTTCTTGAAGTTCAATACTGGCCCCAGCGGCCACGGCATGCCGGCGGCGGCCGGCGAAGCCCTGGCCCTGAAGATGGCCGGCGCCGGCTCGGTGCGCGTCTTCGCCTTTGAGGGTGAGGGCGGTCTGACGCCGGGGGCGACCCACGAGACGCAGAACTCGGCCTGGGGCATGGGCCTGAGCAATCTCTACTTCCTGATTGACTGGAACGACTTCGGCATTGATGCCCGGCGCATCAGCGAAGTGGTCTATGGCACGCCGGACGATTGGTTCCGCGGCCATGGCTGGCGCACCCTGGGCGCAGAGCATGGCGAGGAGTGGGCGGATATCGCCGGCACACTGTTGCAGATGGTGGACGGACCGAACCCGGCCGAAGTCCCGACCGCGGCCTGGTTCAAGACCAAGAAGGGGCGCGGCTACGGCATCTACGATTTCAAGTCGCATGGTGTGCCGCACAAGATGAACTGTGAGGACTATTGGGAGAGCAAGCGGCCCTTCTGCGAGAAGTACGGCGTGACGATGACCAATTATGGTGTCTGCACGCCGCCGAAGTTCGAGAAGGAGCAGCGCGCCCAGGCCGAGGCCAATATCCAGGAAGTGCTGAGCGTGCTGCGGAAGGATCAGGCGCTGGTAGATTATCTGGCCGGCCGGCTGATCGCGCTGGGCGACAGCATCCCGGCGACGTTCGAGAAGTTCGCCCTGGCCGGCGCCAACCCGGCCCAGGACCCACGCATCAGCGACTATCGCAAGTATCCGGCCGATTTGTTTGTGGCGCCGGGGACGAAAGAGGCCAACCGCGTGGCCCTGCGCAAGTGGGGCAGCTACGTGAATGCGATCAGCCACGAGGTGAGCGGCCGGCCGTTGTTCGTCGTCTCCTCGGCCGACCTGGCCGGCTCGACCAATATCGCCGGCTTCGCCGAAGGCTATGGCGCTTTCAAGGGCTTCGGCGAGTATAACCGCAAGAACAATCTGCTGGGGGCGCTGCTGCCGCAAGAGATCACGGAGTTCGCCAACGCCGGCATCGCGGCCGGCATGTGCGCGGTCAACTTCGCCGATAACCCCTATCAGGAGTTCAACGGCTTCTACGGGGCGACTTCGACCTACGGGTCGTTCGTCTATCTGCATTACGGCGGATTCCGGCTCTTCAGCCAGATGGCGCAGGATGCCGAGATCAAGTTGGGCAAGATCCTGTGGGTGGTGGGGCACTCCGGGCCGGAGACGGCCGACGATTCGCGCACGCACTTCGGCATCTTCGAGCCGATGTCAACGCAGCTCTTCCCACGCGGCCAGATCGTCAATCTCTTCCCGTGGGAGCATAACGAGGTGCCGGTGGCGCTGGGCGCGGCGCTGCAGAGCAATATCCCGCTGATCGCGATTCATCTGACGCGGCCGCCCATCGAGATTCCTGATCGGGCGGCGCTGGGCATTCCGTCGCACTTCGAGGCGGCCAAAGGCGCGTATGTGATACGGCCGTATCGCGCCGGCGAGCGCAAGATGGGGACGGTCATCGTGCAGGGGACCAGCTCGACGGCCAATCTGGTGAAGCTCTTGCCAGACCTGGATCGGGCCGGCCTGAATGTGAAGATCGTCGCCGCGATCAGCCGCGAGCTGTTCGATTTGCAGCCGGCGAGCTACCGCGATGAGGTGCTGCCGGCCGAGGATTGGGTGGACTCGATGGTGATCACCAACGGGTCGCTGCAGCAGATGGATGTGTGGCTGTCGGGGCCGACGGCGAGCGCGTATTCGATCTCGTCGGATTGGGATAACCGCTGGCGTACGGGCGGCACGCTGGACGAGCTGATTGACGAGGCGCATTTGACGCCGGATTGGCTCTTCAAGGGCGTGAAGCGGTTCGCTGAGGCGCGGCCGGAACGGTTGGAAGGGTTGCTGAAGACGGTGCAGGCTAGCTTGAAGAAGTAGGCCGGCGCTGTAGGGGATTGCATAAGCCTCCCGCAGGTGAAGAAACCTGCGGGAGGCTTTTTTGTTGTTGTGGGAGCGAAGGCAAGCCTTCGCAGTCCAGAGCGAAGGAACGCGCGCCGGCTCTCCGGGATCAGCGCAGGCGCCGGCCGGCGAAGAGCGAGACCGCGCTGACGCCGACGCTGATGGTCGTCCCCCAGATGAGATCCACCACCGTGACGATGGCCGGCCAATCCTTCAGCGTCGCCAGGTTGGTCAGGTCATACGTGGCGTAGGTGATCAGGCCGAAGAGCGCGGCGCGGATCAGGGTTGGGCCGAAGGTCTTCTCCTTCAGGCCGGGCACAACGACGAAGAAGAGGATGCCGAAGATGAAGAGCAGGTAGAATAGGATCGCGACCGGCCAGTTCGGCTGCGGGGCCATGAGGAAGCCGATCTGGGCGCTGTAGAAACGCTGCGCGACGAGGACGAGCCAGACCAGGTCAATGGCGAAGAAGGCGACCAGGGTGATGAGATAGAGTTTCACGTAACGCAACATAGCGCTCCTCCGTATGATGATAACACAGTATACAGGCATAGACCCGGGCGGTCAAACGTATCGGCAAGGATAGGGGCAGGCGACGCCGGGCGCTGTCAGGCGTGCAGGGAGCGCCGGCGGCGGTCTACCATTTCTTTCTGCACTTTGGGCTTGAGGGGCGCAAGTTCTTGCGCCATGCGTTCCGCTTCAGCTTCGGAAATCTCCACCTGAGCCGGCGTCTCGGGCAGAGCGCGCAGCGCTTCTTCCCGCAGGAAAGTGGGTGGATGCGAGTCGTCGAGGCGCGCGTCCTCCAGGAGGTGCAGCCGGCGGATGCGCTCCCATTCGCGCGGCGGAGCAGCCTGAACGAGCCGGCGGAACGTGTCAAAGAAGTCCTGCTTTTCATTGCTGGCGGCAATGCGGGCCAGGGCGATGTTGTAGGAGCCTTCCATGTCCAGGCGTTGCAGCAGCGCCAGCGCGGCCGGCGCGCCGGCGACCTGGGCGGCCAGCCGGTCGGCGAGGTATTCGGCGCGTTGTGAACTCTGCCACAGCAGCAGCATGAGCGCGCGGTGGATTTGCCGAATGCCGGAGGATATGAGGAACATCGCGATCTGGTAGGGCGCTACGAAGAGGCCCAGCAGGCCGGATCCGGGGGCCCAGATGTGATTGGGCGCCAGCCACGCGTACCAGGTCGCCAATGTGTCCAGCGCCACCGCGAGGTAGCGGCCGCGCGCCGGGTCGCCATTGACCGCGTGGGCCAATTCGTGCGCCAGGAGCGCAACGGTTTCCTGCCGGTCAAGCACCCATAGCAGAGGCAGGCCGGCGGTCAGGACATGGCGACGCCCCCAGCCGGCGAAGTAGAGGCTGGCTCCGAAGCTGCCATCCAGCGCGATCACATCCACGCCGGGCATGCCCAGCGCCTGGGCGATCCGATCGCAAATGGCGTGGATGGTGGGCGCGGCCTCGCGCGTCAACGGGTCGCGTGGCAGCTTCATCATGCGCGGGCGCAGCGCCCAGGCCGCGAAGAGCACGAAGAGTCCCAGGATGACCGATACGAACGACGACCAGCCGGCGATGATCAGCCAGCCGGCCAGGATGACGAGCGCCAGCGTGACGCCGTGTACGACGGTCGCCAGCGCATAGGCAACCAGGAGGGCCGGCGTCAGTGGGGGCCGGACGGAGCCGGCGTGCGCGGTGACCTGCCGGTTCATGGCTTGTGCATGACGCTGGCTGTAGGCGCGGTAGAGTCGAGCCTGGAGCGAGCGTCGCTTAGGCTGTTCGGGCCGCAAGTTCCAGCCGCACTGATCGCACCAGGTGACGTATCCGACATGGACGGGCATAGATGCGCCGCATTGCGGGCAGGGTTGCGGGCCAATTTCGGCTCCATCGGTCAGGACTCTCGGCGTTGCCATGTGGCGACTCCCTTCCTTGTACGATCCTGGGCGCGGCCGGCCGGCGCATCACGGGGACTGGCGGCGCACGAATTTGCCTCGCGCGTTGTCCCAGACCGCGTTGATGGCGAGGGTCTTGCCGAGGACGGCCGGCAAGCACTCGCCGGCAGCCAGCATCTCTTCGATCTCCTCGAATTGAAAAGTCAGCTTGCGGCCGGCATGGAGCCGGATGCGCCAGCGGCCATAGCACGGGCCGTGTTGGGGCAACAGTGGGGCCGGGTCTATGCTGCTGGCCGCGATGTCGCCGGCGGCGATGAGGAGGTTGTGCTTGCCGGTCGTTGCCAGGTAGCGTGGGTCTTGCGTGTCGGCGGCCGAAGCGCGCTGCTGTTCGGCGCGGGACGGGCGAATGTCACCGTAGGGAGCGCCCCATGCCTGGCCGCCGATTTGAATGAAGCAGAGGTCGGCGCCGGCGATGTAGACGCGATAGAGCCGGTCAGGGGTGAAAGTCGAGATGAAACGGGCGTTGAAAG
>CAIQJD010000313.1 GCA_903872005.1 uncultured bacterium
ACTGCCGGTGAACTGGTTGCCATCCAGACTGAGGCTCTGCAACCGGGTGAGGTTGCCCAACTGCACCGGGATGCTTCCGCTCAGTTGGTTCTCGGCCAGTTCGAGGACGCTCAAATTGGTCAGATTTGCCAGCGCCAGCGGGATGCTGCCGGTCAACTGGTTCGACTGCAACTGTAGCTCTTGGAGCTGCCCCAGGTTGCCCAAGTTGGCCGGGATGGCGCCGGCCAATCCGTTTTCGGGTAGCGCGAGCGCGCGCACGTGGCCGGCGTTGCAGCCCACTCCCCACCAGGTGCAGGGGTTGCCGGTTTGCTTCCAGTTTGAATTGTCATTCCAATTCGCGCCATTGGTATTGTCGTAGAGGGTCACCAGGGCGTTGCACTCGGCCAGTGGGATATAGGCCTGTGCGGAGCAAGTGCTGAATGGCGGCATCTGGGCGGCTTCGGCGCTATAGCTGCTCCGCAGGGCATTTTGTTGATTGCCGTGCGCCGGCGTGTAAGTACGCACGACGAAGTAGTTCGTCTGGCCGGCCGGCAGGCCGGTGACCAGAAAGGTGTTGGCGCTCTTGTTAGCCGTTGCGCCGCGCACCGTATATGGCCCGCCCGGCGTACTGGAAGAGGCAATTTGATAGTAGCCGCCATCGTCCTGGTATGGGATCGGCGTCCAGCTTACACGGACGCTGGTGGTAGAGGCGGTTATGGCAAGAACATCGGCCGGCGGGACGGTCTGTGAGTTCATCGAGCCCGGCGCTTTGGTCTCCAGGAAGGCCAACAACGTTGGATCGCTGGCAGTGAGCATATTGTAGCCCAGATAGAGATAGGTTAGATTGCTCAGATTGCCTAACTCCGCCGGGATATTGCCGGACAACTGGTTGTTGTCCAGAGCAAAATCTTCAAGCGCGCTGAGGTTGCCCAGTTGCGGCGGAATATTACCACTCAACTGGTTCGGCCCGAGGACAAGGGTGTGAAGGTTCGTCAGGCTACCTAACTCTACGGGGATGCTGCCGGTCAACTGGTTGCCAAATAGCCAAACGTCTTGGAGGCTAGTGAGGCTGCCCAATTGCGGGGGGATGCTGCCTGTGAGTTGGTTCTCGGCTAACGAGAGCTTGAACAAGTTGCTCACATTGCCAAGAGAAGACGGGATTGTGCCACTCAGTCTGTTCTTTTGCAGCCAAAGTTCTATCATATTCGGCAGGTTGCCCAACTGAGTAGGAATGCTGCCACTTAACTGGTTCTCCGAGAGCCACAACCGTTGCAGTTCGCTCAGGTTGCCCAATTGAGTCGGCAAAGGACCAGCCAGGTTGTTCTTGGCAAGAAAGAGATTGGTGATGTGGCCGCTACTGCATTCCACGCCGTACCAGTTGCAGGGCGTATCCATCTGCAGCCAGCCAGTATTGTTAGTCCAACTCGCGCCATTGGTGCTGTTGTACAGTGCAACGAGCGCCTCGCATTCGATCTGGGGGACTTGTGTCTGCGCGGCGCACGTGGTGAATGCGCCGGCCAGGGGTTGCGCTTGCGCCACGGGCGCGCTGGCAACCGATCCGCTGAGAATCAACCCGGCGAAGAAGATGACAGTCAGGCACCATACGAACGTCAGTCGGCGTATCATCCAGGCCCTCCCTATGCGGTCATCACATCCGCCATCCGAAGTCGCGCGATCGAGAGGAAAGCGCCGCGACGCGTGGGCGTGGCGCTGCGAAAGCATGCGGGCGCGCATGCGCCGGAATAGAAAGCAGGACCGAATATGCGGATTGTACCCCTTGGCCCCGGAAATGTCAACGCGTCTCTTGAATTGGGGTGTGTTTCAAGTTTCAGGCGCGTGGTAGCGGGCGCCTTGTGCGCGTCTGACCGGGGGCCAAAACGCCCACGAGGGGCCAGGCTACGACAGTCCCGACCCTTTGAAGTCGTGCGGCCAACTGTGGTTTGCGCTTCTAGCGCAGCGCCAGCACGCGGTAGACGGCCACTGCGCCAATGGAGAAGGCCGGCTCCAGGTAGCCGGCCGACGCCGGCGCGAAGTTGCCCAGGGCGCGTTCGGCCGGCCCGTGGAAGATCCAGGTGATGCGCCCGCGCTGCAGCAGGTCGCGGCGGGCGTCGTCAGAAGCGTCGGCGCTGAAGAAGGCGCGCACCGACGCATCTTTCGTCGCGAAATCCAGCGTTTCAATCCAGTGTCCCAGGTAGACCCGCCGGCCGGTGCGGGCCGGGATGAGGTTGCCGGTCTCCAACGATGATAGCATGACGTCGTCGCGGCCGGCGCGCGTCCCGAGCCAGTCCACCGCCGCGACGACATCGGCGGCGTAGAAGGCGCTGGGGCTGCGGGTGAGGGCGGCCCCGCTGACCCCGGCGACGAGGGCCAGGTTGGAGGGCCAGGTGAGGGCCAGGAGGATGAGGATGGCGCGGCGACGCCAGCGGCGGGCGCGCAGCAGGGCGCGGCCGGCGCTGATCAGGCCGACGGCCGCCAGGGCGCAGAGGGGCAGCATAATCCCTTCCAGGAAACGGCGCTGCAGGTTCGTTGGCGCATAGAGGAGCGGGATGACCAGGAGCAGCCAGATGACGGCGAGGAGCGTCGGCCCGCGCCGGCGGATGGCGCGCCACGCGCCGACGAGCGCCAGGGCCAGGAGCAGGCCGTAGCTCGCCAGGTAGTGGCCGGGCGGGGGGGAGAGGGTGATGTTTTGGGCCGACCAGGCGCGGAAAGCCGGCTGTGTGGAGAAGAGCCAGGCATCGTAGGTGAGGATGGGCGCGGCCGGCAGGGCCAGGGACAGGCCGGCCGGCAGGACGCGACGCCAGGTGGTCTGGCGCAAGAGCAGGGCCAGGCCGGCGTAGACGCCGCCGACCAGGACGGTCAGGCCGCCGCCAAAGGGATGGATCAGGGTCAGGCCGAGGGAGCAGAGGGCGACGCCGGCGATGGCGCCGAGGCGCGGCCGGCGCAGGAGGGCCAGGAAGCCGGCGAGGGCCAGGGCCATGAGGGCGATGGCGGCGGTGAAATGCGGAAAGGTGAGGGCCGAGAAGAAGGGGAAGGCGTCCATGAGCCAGAAGTCAATGGGGCTGACGCCGCCGGCGCCGGCCGGCGCGAG
>CAIQJD010000314.1 GCA_903872005.1 uncultured bacterium
TAGAGTTCGGCCACCGCGTCGAGGATGCCGGAGCCGCAGATGCCAATGGGCGGCTTGCGGTCAATGGTGTAGATCTGCAGGTCGTCGCCGGCGAGGCGGATCTCTTCGATGGCGCCGGGGGCGGCGCGCATGCCGTAGGAGATGTGCGCGCCTTCAAAAGCTGGACCGGAGGCGGTGGAGCAGCAGAGGAGCCGGCCGCGCGCGGAGAGGCCGATTTCGGTGTTGGTGCCAATGTCCATGCCGATCCAGACTTCGTCGGCCGGAGCTTCGCCGATGCCGGTAGAGAGGAGCATGGCGACGTGGTCGGCTCCGACGAAGCCGGCGATGTTGGGGAGGGAATGGACGTAGGCGCCAGGGGCGAAGGGGAAGCCGATATCGCGGGCCTTGATGTCCACGGCTTCGTTGGCGGCGGCGACGTAGGGCGATGTGCCGAGCTGCTCGACGGCGAGGCCGAGGAAGAGGTGGTGCATGGCCGTGTTGCCAACGATGACGGCTTCGATGATCTGCGTGGAAGTGACGCCGGCGGCATTGCACAAGTCGAGCGCTAAGTCGGTCAGCCCCTTGACGATGACGTCGCGAATCTGATTGGCTTTTTCGGGGCTTTCCATGGCGTAGGTGATGCGAGCCATGACGTCTTCGCCGTAGGAGATTTGCGGATTCATCAGGCCCCTGGCCTGGAGGGTCGCGCCATCTTCCATGTTGACGAGGTAGCCGGCGAGTTTGGTGGTGCCCAGGTCTACGGCGTAGCCCACGGCGATCTGGTCGGGCGGGAGGATGGCGATGATTTCCCAGCCGGCCGGGCCGGTACGCAAGACGACTTTGACATCCCATTTGGCGAGGCGCAGGACGCGGGTCATCTCGCGGGTCAGGATGAAATCGGCCGGGCCGGCAATCGGCTCGCCGAGAAGGCCGGCGCAGGCATCGCGCAGGCGTTGCGTGTCGGAGCGCGGGTCCTCCATGCTGGGGAAAGGTAGCTGCACGCGCAGGACGCGCACGGGCGGATCGAACTCGATGGCGCGTTCCTGGCCTTCGATCTGGGCGCGCTGGATGGCGGTAAGGGAAGTGGGCGGGACGTTGAGGCGAACGTTGCTCAGTGGGACGGCCTGACAGGCCAGGCGGAAGCCCTGCTCGAGCTGGCCGGCTTTGAGTTTCTTGTGTTCCACTGCGGTCGGCGGCGTCAGCTCGCCGGCGCGGAGCTGGACGATGCAGCGGCCACAGGTGCCGCCGCCGCCGCAGAGGGCGACGAGGCCGATGCCAGCGCGCTGGGCAGCGCCGAGGATGGTTTCGCCGGCTTGGGCGATAATGCGCCGGCCGACCGGCTCGAAGTCAAACGTCGGGGCGTTAGTGGTCATGGCGTAGGTGTCTCCAGACTTAGTTTCATGCATTCCACGCATCTATGCGATGCTTATACCCCATCAGGGTATGCGGCCTATTATAGTCAGGTTGGCGTGGGTGTCAATTTGGGGAAGGGCCGGCCGCGAATCAATGTCGGCAAACAGAATTGACAAACGGCGCGGCTGGCCTATAATAGGGCCGAAAGTTCACCTCGAAAGGAGGGCCGGAGTAGTATGGCGCGTATCTATACTTTCGCCCGGGTCATTGGTATCAATGACACTTATACTCGCCGGCCTCGTTTCGGGATGGAGAGTCTCTAAGTCCCTCTGTCCTCCATGCGCGTGATCTGGGGCCATGAGCCGGCGAGTTAATCGCCCCGCTCGTGGCTTTTTTGTTGGTGTGCGTTCTCTGTGGAGGATTCGACGTTGGCGACACGTGAAGAAGTCTATCTGAAATATCAAGAGGCCGATGCGACCTTTCGCAAAGTGAAGAAACAGATCAAGCGCAATCGTCAGCCGGATGTAGTGCGCCAGAGGGATTGGGCGCGTCTGGCGCCGGCCGAGGATGGCGCAGAGGCCGCGGACCCGGCGGAGGAAGTTTTGGAGACGCAACGGATCATGCCGCGCGGCGAGCGGCAGCGCCGGCGCGACAATCTGAAGCTGGCATTGGCGGCGACGCAGGACGTGGAACCGGTCGAGGATGGCGCTGCGACGGACGGCCGGCGCGGCGTGGTGGTGGAAGTCAGCAGCGGCCTCTGCCGGGTCGAAACTGGAGGCGATGTGTGGCTCTGCGCGACGCGCGGGGCGTTGGGAACGCTGGAGACGGGGATGACCAATGTGGTCGCCGTAGGCGACGAGGTGGTCGTGTCGCTCGATGGCGCCGGCGGGGGCGTGGTGGAGAGCGTGCTGCCGCGCCGCAGCGTCCTGGCGCGGCCGGATGTGGGAGCGGGTCACTTGCAGCAGGTGCTCGTCGCCAATGCCGAACAGTTGCTGGTGGTGGCCTCGTGGCGCGAGCCGGCGGTGTGGTTTGAGCTGGTGGATCGCTACCTGATTGCGGCGCAGCGGGGCGGGCTGGAACCGATCTTGTGCCTGAACAAGATTGATCTGGCGGTGGATCGGGCGGTGTGCTTTGAGGCGCTGCGGCCGTATCGGGAGTTGGGGTGCGGGCTGGTGATCGCCAGCGCGCATAGCGGCGAGGGTGTGGATGAGCTGCGCCGGCTGCTGCGCGGGCGGATGACGGTGTTGGCCGGTCTGTCGGGAGTAGGGAAATCGTCGCTATTAGCGGCGGTCGAGCCGGAATTGCGCTTGCGGACGGCCGAGGTGAGCGAGCGGCGGCATGAAGGCCGGCATACGACGACGCAGGCGACGCTGTGGCGGCTGCCCATGGGCGGGGCTGTCGTGGATACGCCGGGCATCCGTGAGTTTGGATTGGCCGGCTTGACGCGGGGCGAGCTGGCGCGGTTCTTCGCGGAGATGGCCGAGCCGGCGCGGCGCTGCCGGTTTGCGAATTGCGCGCACGCGCAGGAGCCGGGCTGTGCCGTGCGACAGGCCGCAGAAGCGGGAGAGATCGCCAAGACACGCTACGAGAGTTATGTGAAGATCTACGCCAGCCTGGCGCGCTGAGGGGCGGAGAGAGAAGGCCGGCCGGCGGCTACATTTGTGACTATCGCGCCGGTGGGATACAATGAAGTTATGTACCCACCTGATCCTTCCATTACGGAGCGCTTGCTGGCATGGTTCGCGGATAACGGCCGGCGGCTGCCCTGGCGGCAGCCCCGGCCGCATGGCGCGCCCCGCGATCCCTATCGCGTCTGGGTCGCTGAGATCATGTTGCAGCAGACGCAGGTAGGCACGGTGATCCCGTATTACCGGGCGTTTCTGGAGCGGTTTCCGTCCGTGCGCGCGCTGGCAATGGCCAGCCAGGATGAAGTGTTGAAGGCGTGGGAGGGGATGGGGTACTACGCGCGGGCGCGCAATTTGCATCGGGCGGCGCGGTTGGTGCAGAGCCGGCATGGGGGGCACATTCCCGGCACGGGGCCGGGGCTGCTGGCGCTGCCGGGTGTGGGAGAGTATACGGCCGGCGCCATTTTGAGCCTGGCCTTCGCGCAGGATACGCCGGCGCTGGATGCCAATGCGCGGCGAGTTCTGGCGCGCCTGTGCGCGCTGGATGATCTGCTGGATCGGCCGGCGGCGCTGCGCCAGTTGACGGCGGCGGCCGAAGCGTTGATGCCGGCCGGCCAGGGGGGCGCGTTCAATGAAGCATTGATGGACCTGGGGGCGCAGGTCTGCACGTCGGCCGCGCCGGCCTGTCCGA
>CAIQJD010000315.1 GCA_903872005.1 uncultured bacterium
AGATGCCCAATGGAAGAAAAATAGAAATAGCAGCCGATGCTGGTGTTCACGACGCCCAACAACAGAACGGGCGCCAGACTTGCCGGCGTCATGTGGACGGAAAACTGGTGTTGACTTTTCTACGCCTCGAAGCTAAAATGAAAGCGTGGCAACCAGAATAGACGAACAGGGTTGGGATAAAGTACGATGTCAAGACACCGCTCATGATGATTTCGGAAGTGGGAGATAGATTCTCGGACACGAGTCCCCCCATTACGGACCGGCAGATACAGACGACTCGTCCTCTTCCCCGTGGCGACCTCTTCCTGCTCCTGGCGCTGACCCTCCTCGCCCTGGTCTTGCGCCTGGCGCACCTGGGCGAGCAAAGCCTGTGGGTAGACGAAGCCAACACCTACCTGCAAAACATCGGCCCCCTGGGCCAAATGCTGGCCGTGGCGCGCACGATTGCCATTGACTTCCCGCTGGATCGGCTATTCCTCAATGCCGTTTCCACCTTCCCGCCCAATGAGTTCAGCCAACGCCTGCCGGCCGCGCTCTTCGGCGTCCTGGCCGTGCCGCTAACCTACGCCCTGGCGCGGCGCGTGGCCGGCCGGCGCGCCGGCCTCCTGGCGGCCGGCCTGCTCGCTTTCTCGCCCTACGCCATCCGCTACAGCCAGGAAGCCCGCAACTACAGCAGCTTCACGGCCCTGCACCTCCTCAGCCTCATTTGCCTGTGGGAGGCGCTGCGCCGGCCGACGCGCGGGCGCTGGCTGGCATACGCCCTGGCCGCGTCCCTGGCGCTCTACGACCATGTCTACGCCGTCGTGGCGATGGGCGCGCAGCTCGGATTTCACCAGCTGCTCCTGGTCGCCGGCGCGCTGCGGAGCTACCCCTGGGCCGAGCTGCGCCGGCGCGGGCCGACCCTGCTGCGACCGGCCGGCCAACACTTCCTGGCCCTGGCCGCGGCCGGCCTCCTCTTCCTCCCCTGGGCCGCGCTGGTGCTGACCGCCGACCGCTCCGGGGCCAATGTGGCGCAGGGCTTCGGGGCATGGCGCACCCTCTCGACGGTGCGCTTCTCGCCCGACATAGCGCTGCGAATGTTGCGCTGGTTCAGCGCCAATGCCAACACCACGACGCCCCTCTTCGTCCTCCTGGTTGGCGCCGGCGCGCTGGCCGGCCTCTTGCCGAAACCTGCGCCAGAGGCTGCCTTGCCCGGCCGGCGCGGCTGGGCCTGGCTCGGCTGGGCCTATCTCCTCGTGGCCCTGATCGGCGTCGCCCTGGGAGCGCGCGTCGGCAACAACTACGTCGGCTATCGCCGGCTCCTCTTCGTCCTGCCGGTATTCCTGACCCTGGCCGGCGCCGGCCTGGACGCGCTCCTGACCCTGACGCTGGATCGCCTGGCCTGGCTGCGCCGGCGCGGGCCGGCCCTGGGACTGACCATCGTCGTCCTGGCCGGCTTGGCGCTGTTGAGCGGGCCGGCCATCCTCGACCACTACCAGGCGCAGAAGGAGAACTGGCGCGGCGTGGCGCAAATCCTGCGCCGCGAAGCCGGCCCCGACGACCTGATCATCCACTACATGGTCAGCCGAGAGACGAGCCGCGCCCTGCAAGCCTACCTGGGCGCGGATTCGGCCGGCCTGCACATTCAGCCGGCCGCCGACGCCCTGCGCGA
>CAIQJD010000316.1 GCA_903872005.1 uncultured bacterium
GACGACATCGTCACGCCGACCGGCGGCAACTATGTCCTCTTCTCCAATCAGGCCGTCGCGCCGCGCGGCCAGGCGCGCAATGACTACGCTATCCTGTGTGAGCTAGCCGAACGCCTGGGATTTGGCGCGGCCTACAGCGAAGGAAAGGATGAAGACGCCTGGCTGCGGAGCTTCGTGAAAGGGTCTGATGTGCCGGATTACGAGGAGTTCAAACGCGCCGGCTTCTTCCTGGGCGCCGAGCAGGCCCGCATCGGGCTGGCCGATTTTGCGGCGGATCCACTGGCGCATCCGCTGACGACCCTTTCGGGCAAAGTGGAATTGGCCTCGCCGGCCCACACAGCCGCCGGCCTGCCGGCCGTCCCTACGTGCCGGGCCTTGCCGCCGGACCCGCGCTATCCGCTGCGGCTCATCACGCCCAAATCGCGCTATCGCACTCATTCACAGTGCAGCAATATCTCCTGGTTCCGCCAGCACGAGCCGCATGCCCTCTGGATTCATCCCCATGATGCGACGGCTCGCGGCGTCGCCGACGGCGACCTGATTCTGGCGCACAACGCCTGGGGCAAAGTGCGCTTGCCGGCGCGCGTGACCGAAGAGATCACGGCCGGCGTGGTCTGCCTGATAGAAGGGATCTGGCCGGAGTTTGACGCCGAGGGGGTAGATACGGCCGGCTGCGCCAACGTCCTGACGCCGACCGAGCCGACGCTGCCCAGCCAGGGCACGCGCACCCACTCCATCCCGCTGGAGGTCATGCGGGCCTGATCGCGCAGGCTCATTTTGGACGAACGAGGAGGCGCGCATGGCAGCAGATCGCGTCTGGACGCGCATCGGGCGCTGGGAGCCGTTGCTTCTCGTCGCCCTGGCGCCGGCATTCCTCTTCATCACGCCGCGCCTCGTCATCGTCCTCCTGGCGCTGCCGTTGCTATGGCTCTGTCGTCGGCTGGCGACGGGTCGCTGGGCATCGCCGACCCCTTTGAACGCGCCGCTGCTCATCCTTCTGCTGGCCCTCCTGGTCAACGTCTGGATCACCCCGAATCTGGCTGACTCCTTGCCCAAGATCGCCGGCTTGCTCTACGGCGTGACCCTCTACTATGCGTTGATCGAGTGGGCCGCCACAGAACGCCGGCGCGCCGCCCTGCTGCTGGGGAGCGGATTGCTTGGATTAGGGTTGGCCGGCATCACATTGCTGGCCCCATGGACCGTCAGCGCGAAGATCGCGGCGCTTCAGCCGACGCGAGCCTTGTTGGCCTCCATCCCGCGCCCATTGGCCCTGCCCGGCGCGACAGAAGGGATCAACACCAACCAGATCGCCGGCGTGATCTCCCTCTTCGCCCCCTTTTGCGCCCGGCTTGCCTGGGACGCCACGCGACGCCGGCCGCGCGCCTGGTTGTCGGCCGGCCTGCACGGCTTGACCAGCGTCCTTGCCATTGCCCTGATCATCCTATCGCAATCACGCCTGGGGATCGCCGGCTTGTTGATCGGCCTGCTGAGCCTGGGCGCATGGCGACGCTGGTTCTGGCGCATCGCCCTGGTCACGCTCATCGTGGCTACATTGACCCTGGCGGCGACGGATCGCCTGGAGCCATTGCTGCGCGCCAGCGGGCTATTCGACCCAGCCACAAGCTTCGACTCGCTCAACGGCCGGCTGCATGTATGGCAGCGAGCCGTCTACTTCCTGGCGCAGGCGCCCTTCACCGGCATTGGGCTGAACCAGTTCCGCGCCGCAACGCCGGCCTTTTGGCCCGTTTCCTCGCCGCAAGCGCCGAGCAACATCGGACATGCTCACAATCAATTCTTGCAGGCCGGCGTAGAGATGGGTATATTGGGATTGGTGGGTTATCTGGGCGTGTGGCTGGCGCTTTTCTGGCGCGTCTTTCAGACGTTGCGCCGGCCGGCGTTGCCGGCCGAAGGCGCACTTCTGGCCGCGGCCAGCGGCCTCGTCGCCTACGGCATCTACGGGCTGGCTGACGCGGTGGCCCTGGGCGCGCGCGGCGGGTATCCCCTGTGGCTCTTCTTCGCCCTGACGATCATCTGCTCGCGTCCGTTGTCTGCTGCTGACGCCTGAACGTCGTCAACCACGCAGCAGCGGCCGGCCGCGCCCGCGCGTCCGGCGCGTGCGCTCTGACTGAGCAGCGGACTCGCCAGGCTTCAGCCTGGCGACGGCCGTCGCCGGCAGATCGACGCGGCTCAACCGGCCCAGGATGTCCAGTAAGACGCGCACGCGCGCCTTGCCATCCAGGGTGGCGTCAAAGACCGCTTCCAGGTCTTTGAAGGGGCCGGCCAGGATCCGTACCGGCTCCCCGCGCCGCACATTCAAAAGCTCCGGCGCACCGGCCGCCGAAACGGCCGCGAGCCGGTCGCGAATGCCGCCAATCAACTCGTCGGGGATTGACGCCGGGCGGCCATCAAAGGCGACCACATGCAGGAGGCCAGGGAGCCAGCGGAACAAGCGCGGGTCCAACTGCGCCGGCTCGAAGCGCGCGAAGACATAGCCGGGGAAAAGGGGCCGCCAACGCGCGGCCTGGCGATAGCGCGGACAGAAGGACTCTACGCCGGCAAGGGTCAACTGCTGATCCACCATAGGCTCATTTTGCGGTTTGCAGTACAAAGCATACCAGTGTGACATGGGCGAAGACTCCATAGCGCAGAAGGAATCACGCGGCGGAACGCCGAGCGCACTCAGGCGGGGCGCTTCTCGCGCTGGCGCCGGCCGGCGGTATTGTCTTTGCCAGCGTCATCATGATGATAGTAGTAGTAATAGTAGTAGTAATGGTAGTAGCCGCGACCGCGCAGGGGCACTTTGTTGAGGACGACGCCCAGCGACCGAGCGCCGGCCTGTTCCAGCCGATCCAGCGACTTGGCTGCGGCCTCGCGACGAGTCTGGCCGGCTTCCACGACCACCAGCACGCCGTCCGCGCGATGCGCCAGGATCGCCGTATCGGCGACGGCCAGGATCGGCGGCGTATCAAACAACACCACATCGGCCTGGGCCACCAGCAGCTTCTCCAGCTCTAGCATCGGCGGCGCATTGAGCAGCACCGTGGGATCCGGCGGCAACGGGCCGCTGGTCAAGATGCGTAGATTCGGAATCGAGGTTTGCTTTAACGAGGACTCCAGGGCCGCCGGCCCCTTGATGAGCACGGTTGTCACGCCGACCTCGTTGGTCAGCTCAAAGATGCGGTGCAGGCGCGGCCGGCGCAGATCCGCGTCCACGGCAATCACAGAAAGGCCGGCCTGGGCCATGGCCGCCGCCAGATTGGCGACGATCGTGCTCTTGCCCTCTTGCGGATGCGGACTGGTGACCAGCAGCGTGCGCGCCGGCTTTTCCAGGCTGGCGAACTGGACGTTGGTACGCAGGACGCGGAAAGCCTCCGCGGCGCTGGAATGCGTATCGCCAGTCGCCATCAAGCCGGCGCCTACCGTCGAATCGTCGCCGCGCGCGATCACGCCCATGAGCGGCGCGCCCAGGCCGATCTCCACATCGTCAGGCGCTTTCAGCGTATCGTCCAGGTACTCGATGAGGAACGCCACGCCGACGGCAAGAAACAAGCCTACGACGCCGGCCAGACCAATCGTGCGTGGCTTGTCGGGACTGCTGGGAATGGAAGGCGCGACCGCCGGCTGGTCCATCACCACGTTGGAAAGAGCGCTCGATTCGGCCATGCGGATGTTCTCGAAAGACTGGAGCAGGCCGGCATGGGTGCTGCGTAACTGCGTCAGTGTGGTTTCCAGCCGCGTCGCCTCTGCGCTGTCTTGAACAGCGCCCTGACGCAAAGCGTCCAGTTGCGCGGAAATCTGGCTCATGTCCGTTTCCAAGAGCGCCATCTGCGCCGAAATGCTGCTCTTAGAGGTCTGGTAGCGTTCGGCGAGCAGCTCACGGTTGCGTTTGTTGAAAACCGTCGGGATTTCGTTGGCGATGGCAGCGGCGCGCTGCGGGCTGACATCCGTGACTTCGAGGGTAATGAGCTGGGTGCGGGCAGTGGTCTTGACGGCCACCATGCCGGCCAATTGCCCCGGCAAGAGGTTCAGCCCCAGGTTTTCGATGACGCCTTCCAGGACCGGGCGCAGGATAATGCGCTTTGAAGTAGTCTCAACGTCCTGCGTCAGCGCCAGATCCGCCCCATACAGATCGGTAGAGGTCTTCTTAGAGCCGGTGTCAATGTACAGGGTGGCTGACGCGATGTACTTCGGCGTGATATAGAGCGTGGCAAGGAACGCGCTGATCATCGCCAGCGCCGCACACGCCACTGCCAGCCACCACCATTTGAGCGCCAATCCCCAATAACGTCGAAGCTCCACGGACGCCTCCTGCTCGGATCGCTACGACCGACTTCAATCGGCCGGCATGTAAATGGACTGGCCTTCGCGCAGGCCGGCGGCAATCTCCACCCAATCACCGTTGCGCTTACCGACCGTCACTTCCTGGCGGTCGCGTCCATTGGCCGAGGTGATAACGTAAGCCTTGCTGCCTTCCCAGGTCACGGCGCGCGCCGGCAA